>NZ_JBSHBN010000036.1:0-61665 GCF_053612025.1 Kitasatospora sp. NPDC054768 | reverse complement strand
AGTTCCGCGCCATCGCGACCAGGTTCGACAAGCTCGCCGACCGCTACCGCGCCGGAGTCGTCCTGGCCTCCCTAATCCTCTGGCTCCGCGAACCAACCAGATGATCATTTGTCAGACACGCCTTAGCCCGGGGCCGGCGAAAGACCCGACCTCCCCTCCCCGGAAAGCAGGATCGGAGCTCCACATCGCCCTTTGCCTGCTGGCGGCCGCGTGGCTGTCCACCGCCGCCCGGGCCTACCGCACGATCCGCCGCGGCGAGGTGCAAGCGCACCGGATCTGGACGATCCGCAACTACGCCCCGACCTTCGCCGCCGTCACCCTGCGCCTCTACCTGCTCACCGGCCTGGGGCTGTGAGGTCGCCGGGCGACCGGTCGGCGAGTACGGCCTGCAGGTTGCGCCATAGGGCTGGCCGCTGTGCACGTGCCGCGCCACCGGACGGCCTGACCGCCCGACACCGAAGCGCAGGGCGGGAAGTCTCTTCTTCGAGGCGGCGCCGGCGGTGTTCGGCCTGTCGGCAGGCGGGGCCGCAGTGCAGGGCGGGGCGGCCGGTAGCCGCCTTCGGCAGGGGGCGGCCGCCCCGGCGCGTGTCCGGAAGGCCGGTGGCGCACTGCCCGCCACCTCGGGAGACCCGTCGGCGGGCAGTGACGATCCGGGCCGGTCCGGGGCTGATGGCGAGATCGGGGCAGGGATTCAGGGGATGTAGAGGCTCTGGGCGCCGGTGGTGATCTCGTCGTCACCGGCGCTGATGCGGCCGAGCTCCTCTCCGTTGCAGTCCGGACCCGAGTAGACGGTCACGGCCGTGTCGGTGTTGTTGTCGACGATGCTGGAGTCCTCCAGGGGGTAGCAGCCGGAGGGGTCCGTGTAGACCTCTTCGTTGTTGAGGTAGAGGTTTCCGGTGGCTGCGGTGGCCGGGCCGGCGGGCAGGACCAGGGCGGCAGCGGTCATCAACGGGACGCCGAGAGCGGCGCGGCAGGTGATTCTCATAACCATGTGCATAGCCATTTCGGGCCGGTGCCGTGGCAGGGACGGGCAGCGGTCGCCCTTGGGGGCGGCCCCGATGGGCCGAATGCCGGGTGCCCCACGGCCGCCGCCGGCGTCGACCACGACCACGGTCCCGGCCCGCGGCCCGCGGCCCGGGCACGCCGACGGCGCTCCCGTCGACGGCCGTGACAACGGTCTGCGCCCAGGTCGCGGCCGCGGAAGCGGCGTGGACGCAGTCGATGCTGCTGCCGGCCGTCCCGGCCGGCCGGACAGGTCCGCAGCTCCCTCACCCTGCCGGCACGCACCTGGCCGATGGCCGCCGCTGTGCTGGGCCGGGGCGGTGAGCCGGTCACCGAGCTCACGTTGTCCCGGGATCCGAGCCGAACCCACGGCACGCCGGGTGTCCTGGAGTGCGATGCCGCCGTGCGTCGGCTCGCCGCGGCCACCGGCTGGACACGGGCGGCCGAGGCCGCCCCGGACGGCGTGCTCGTCGCGCTCGGTCTGCGCGAGGGGTACGACCTCGCCACTGCGACGCACTCTCCCGACGAGGGAACGGATTTCGAGATATCGGCGTCATCCACACCGGCACGCGAGCTTTGGGACGTTTGGTCCTGGCGGCAGCGGATGATGAAAGAGGATGGCGTCCCTCAACGGCCAGGTCTGGCCAACGCAGTCGCGCGGTTGCGCGAGGCTGGGGAAGGGCGGGTGCGTCTTGGGATAGTCAGGTCCCCCGACACCCGCTTCATCGCGTTCCTCTCCGACGACCTTCAGACTTGTGTGGCCTGCGTGTAGGGCCGATGCCCCTGTCTGGTTGAGGCAGAGCGGCGGTCCGGCATGCCGGTGCTCAGCCGTCATTGGCTCTGGAGGGCTGGCAACCCCGCCCTGGAGGAGCGGACGGCGTGCAGGGCCGTCAGGTGTTCGCGGGCGGCCCGGGCGTGCCGGGCGGCCTGGGCGAGTTGTTCGCCAGCCGGCAGAGCGTCTCGTGTCCTGCGGGCCTTCAGGTCCTGTTCGGCCCCGCTCCCGGTCGGCCTTCTCGGCCTCCGGGTTGAGGCTGTGGTTCATGCCTACCGGGTGAGGCCGCGGCATGCGTCCGTGTGTGGCCGACCGGGCCGGTTCACCGGGAGTTTTCTTTGCAGATAGCGGACGGGCCGTCACCGGTGCTGCGGTGGCGGCCCGTCGAGGGTGATGCTCATACGGTCGGGCCGACCAGACCTGTCAGGGCCCGGTGTGCGCGTCGGGTGGTGCGCTCGGCGCGGCTCTTGAGCCGGAGCGCGCGCGTGAGGCGGTGCTTCTCGGCCTCCCGCAGACGCTCGTCGATCGTCGCCCGCGCGACCTCGATGTGGTAGATCATGATGCTCCCCCTGTCCGGGGTGATTCGTCGGCATCATCGCCATGCCGGCCCTTCGGACCACCCTCTGTGCTTCAGAGCCTACACCCAAATACGGGGCAAGGCCTTGTATTTAACGTTCTGTTCAAGAAATTGCCTACTGATCGAAGGCTTTGGCGCCGATCAGCTACCAGGTTCCGCGTGGCGGCGATTCGGTGCCCGGATCCCTGCCCGGGCCGTCGCGAGAGCGGCACCAACCCCAGCCGGCTGGTCGAACGCGTCGTCGCGGCCGGACTGGTCGAGCGCCGCACCGACGCCGAGGACCGCCGCACACGGAACCGCGCGGGGCCGGCCGACCCCGCGCCGGGGAAGGAAATATCATGCGATTCGAGAACACCCTGACCGTCGACGCGCCCGTCAGCGTGCTCTTCGCCCACCTCGCACGGCCCGAGAACCTCCCGCGCTGGAACTACGCGCTCGACACCACGGAGCAGACCTCCCGGGGCCGATCGGGGTCGGCACGACCCACCGCCGGGGCAGTCCCCTTCAGGTCCACCGTCCCAGCCGGTGAGGCGTCAGCCCGTGGACGGGAGGTTCCCGCCCGCGGTGACCATGCCTGTCTCATAGGCGATGACGACCATCTGGGCCCGGTCATGGGCGTGGAGCTTGGCCAGCAGCCGCCGGACATGTGTCTTGACGGTCGCGATGCTCAGCCCCAGATGCTCGGCGATCACGCGGTTGGGCAGTCCCCGGGCCACCAGTCGGAGCACTTCCCGTTCCCGTGGGGTCACGCCCGCCAGCTCCCGGGCGAGTCGCGGGCGCGGCTCGTGGCGTCCGGCGAACTCGCGGATCAGACGGCGGGTGACCGCGGGCGCGAGCAGGGCGTCGCCGGCGGCGACCACCCGCAAGGCTGTCAGCAGGTCGGCGGGGAGGATGTCCTTCAGGATGAATCCGCTGGCTCCGCCGCGGAGTGCCGCGTACACGTACTCGTCCAGGTCGAACGTGGTGAGGACCAGCACCCGGGTGCCGGCGGCGTCCGGGTCCGCGCAGATGCGCCGGGTGGCCTCCAGACCGTCCATGCCCGGCATCCGGATGTCCATCAGCACGACGTCGGGCCGCAGCCGCAGGGCGAGTTCGACGGCCTGCTCGCCGCTGACGGCCTCGCCTGCGACGGTGAGGTCCGGCGCGTTCTCAATGAGCAGGCGGAAGCCCGTCCGCAACAGCGCCTGGTCATCGGCGATGAGAACCCGGACCGGCCGGTTCACCGTGCTGTCTCCGATCCCCAGGGCAGCCGCGCGTGCACCCGGAATCCGCCCGTCGCCAGGGGGCCGGCGGAGAGGGTCCCGCCGCACATGGCCGCCCGCTCCCGCATCCCGACGAGTCCGTGCCCGCCGCCAGGACGCCGGGGCGGGAACCGGGACGGGAGCCGGGACGGCGCGTCGTTGACGACCTCGATCTCGACCGCCTCGGGACCCGTCCGGGAAAGGTTCACCCGGCAGTCCGCCGATCCCGCGTGCCTGACGACATTGGTGAGGGCTTCCTGAACGATCCGGTAGACCGCCAGTTCCACACCCGGGGGGAGCGGTGGATCCGGCTCGACGGACAGCTCGACGCGCGGGCCTGCGCCGTCCGCGAGCGCCGGCAGGTCCGCCAGACCGGGGGCGGTCCCCGACTCGGGTCCGTCACCGGGTGATCGCAGAACGCCGAGCATGCGGCGCATCTCGGTGAGCGCCGTCCGGCCCGCTGTCCCGACCAGTGCGAGGGTCCGCTCGGCCTCCTGCGGGTTGGTGGAGGCCACCGCACGGGCCACCTCGGCCCGTACCGCGATGACAGTCAGATGATGGGCCACCACGTCGTGGAGCTCGCGGGCGATCCGCAGGCGCTCGTCCGTCACGGCCTGCCGGGCGGCGAGTTCCGCGTACGACCGCTGCTCTCTCAGCGCGGTGCCCACCAGCCAGGGCAACGTCATCATCAAAGACGCGAAGACGACGCCCCACGCGACCCCGGAGGCCGGGACCGGTCGCGGTACGAGGGCCATGGCCGCCGCGACGGCGCCCAGCGAGCAGCCGAGCGCCGTCGCGGACCGGCGCCGCGGTTCCCGCGCCGCCACCGTGTACAGAGCGGCCCCGACGGGGACCCAGGACTCCTCCCATCCGGTGAACGCCATGGCGAAGACCGCACCGGCCAGGACCGTGTACAGAACCCGGACGGACCATCTGCGCCGTACCGCGACCGGAAGCCAGACCGCCGCCGCCACGGCTCCCGCGCCCCAGCCACCGCTGCGCGTCTCGCTCGCGCCGAACGCCAGGGCGAGGAGCACGGCCGCGACCGTGTCCACGCCGTGCCACTGTCCGTCCCTCAGACGTCCGGCCACCAGCGGCCGTGACTCCCCGTCGCCCATGCCGGCCACGCTATCCAAGCGGGGGCCCAGGGCCTGTCAGCCCGGAGGACGTCATCTCGCGGGCTGACTCATCCGCGCGGCCGATGCCCGTCATACCCTCCTGGGCTGACACCGGGTTCCTCCCCGGGGGCGAAGCCGCCGGGCCCGTCGGACGCAACAGTGGAGCCATGAATCGGAGAACACTGCTGTCCTCGTCCGCCGCACTGGCCGCCGCCATGATCCCGGGTCCGCTCGCGCCGCTGGCCGTCGCGCGACCGAGGCAGGAGGAACCCGTGCGGTTCCAGCTGCCCGCCCCGAACGGACCGTACCCGCTGGGTACGATCGCGCTGCACCTGGCCGACACCGCGCGGCCCGACCCCTGGGTGCCCTCCCGCCCCTGCCGTGAGCTGATGATCAGCCTCTGGTACCCCGCCCGCGGCCGCGCGGACCGCCCCACCGTTCCCTGGATGCCTCCGGCGGCGGCCGACCGGTACCTGAGCCTCCTCGGTCTGCCTCCCGGCCGGGTACGACTGGGAAGCACCCACGGCCACGAGGGCGCTCCCGTCGGCGGCCCACCGGGCCCCCTGCCCGTCGTGCTCTACTCCCCCGGCGCCGACGCGTCACGGTCGTTCGGCACCGGCATCGTGGAAGACCTCGCCAGTCACGGCTTCCTGGTCGTCACCGTCGACCACACCTACGACGCGGCGGCGGTCGCCTTCCCCGGTGGACGCGTCGAGACGAATCCGCTGGGCGGGATCAACGACTACGCCAAGGCCCTCGCGGTCCGTACCGCCGACATCCGCTTCGTCCTGGACCGGCTCGCCGTCCTCCGCTCGGGTGGCCACCCCGGCGTCTGCCGCACCCCGCTGCCCACAGGCCTGCACGGGGCGCTCGACCTGCGGCGCGTCGGGATGCTCGGCCACTCCCTGGGCGGCGCCACCACCGCCGCGACGATGCTCACCGACGGGCGGATCACGGCGGGCATGAGCCTGGACGGGGGCGCGGCGGGCCCGGTGGTGGACGCCGGCCTCGACCGTCCGTTCCTGGTCGTGGACACCCCCGGCAAGGGCAGCATGGAGAACAACCCCGCCCTGCGCGCGTTCTGGTCGCATCTGCGCGGCTGGCGCCTGCACCTGACCGTACGGGGAGCCGCGCACCAGTCGTTCGGCGACGACGTGCTGATCCTGCCGCTGATCGCCCCTCTCCTGGGCAAGTCACCGGCCGATCTGGAGGAAGAGGTCGGGACGATTCCCGAGCACCGGGCACAGGCCTTCCAACGCGCCTACCCGCGAGCCTTCTTCGACCTCCACCTCCGCGACCGGGGGCGACTGCTCGACGGTCCCTCCCCCGGCTTCCCCGAGGTCGACTACGCCCGGTGAACGCCTTGGCGCCGGGCCCGCCCGTCCGGGCTCCGAGGTACGACGCCGGGGCGTTCACCGGGCGGGGTCCAGCGAGGAGGGCCGTCGGTGTCCTCGGCTTCGCCGGGAGGATCACGACCCGGGGAATCCTGCGGGGCGGCGCCTCCACCGTCCCGACAGGGCAGCGGTGCCCTGGACGGGGCCTGCATCCGTAGGGCTCCACGCCCTCGGTCCTACTCGGTCCGCAGCGCGGTGGCGGTCCGCGACCGGGCCGCCCAGCCGGCCGGCAGCAGTGCGCCGAGCAGGGCGATCACGATCCCGCCGGCCAGCAGGGGGATGAGCAGCCCGGCGGTGTAGACGTGGGACACGCTCGGCGGCAGGTGCCGGCCGATCGCGTTCCCCATCGGGGTCAGCGTCGCCTTCTCCACCGCGACCCCGAGCGGGACCCCGATCAGCCCGGCGATCAGGCCGGTGAGGGACACCGAGGTCAGCACCATCGCGACGGTCTGCTTGGGCGTCATCCCGAGGGCCTTGAGGATCCCCAGGTCATGAACCCGTTCCCGGGTGTCCTGCACCACCGTGCTCAGCACCCCGAGCGCGGCGACCGCGATCATCATCAGCGTGAGCGTGGCCACCAGGGCGCCCATGGTGATCACTATAATGTTCTTGCCCCCGCCCGAGTTCGGCTGGACCGAGGCGTTCAGCGGGGTCAGCGCGGCGGCGGCCGAGGTGGACCAGTCCGATCCGCTGACGTTGTCGGCCAGCTCCACGTTGAACAGGTCGATGTGCGGGGTCAGGCCGGCGGCGGTGAAGGTGGCCGCATCCGTCATGACCGTGTAGTCGCCCTGGTTGGTGTCGAAGTTGATGCCGACGACCTTCAGCGACAGTTGCCTGTTCTGCTGCACCACGGCGACGTCGTCACCGACGTGGATCCCCGCCGCCGAGGCCAGCTTGTCGCCGACCACCGCCTCACCCAGCGCCGAGTACCAGCGGCCGGACAGCAGCTCCAGGTGCGTCCAGGAGAAGTCGCCGGTGACCGTGAACACCCTCGGCGGTTCGCCGCCGGCCGGGGCGCCGACCATGGTCGCGCCGCTGTCGCCCCAGCCGAACGCGGTCTTCGTGCCCGGGATCTCGGCGAGCGCGGCGGCCACCTCGGCGGCGTCCAGGTGCGGGGTGCGCGGGTCGTTGGGGCCGTAGCGACCCCAGGGCACGCCCACGTCGGCTGTGGGCATCACGAACTTCGACGCGACGTTGAAGCCCGAGGTGCTGGTGTCCAGGTACTTGTTGAACCCGGACTCCAGCCCCACCGCGAACGTGACGCTCACGACGCCGAACAGTACCGCCGCACCGACCAGTACGACCCGGGCCGGCCGGGCGAACGGCTGGGCCAGCCCCAACGACACGGCCCGGGGCAGCGGCAGCCGCGAAGCCAGACGCTGCGCCACCCGACCGCCCCCGGCTCTGGGGGCGCGGCCGACCACCAGGGCCCGCACCGTCGGCATCCGGCCGGCCCGCAGTGCCGGGATCAAAGCCGTGACGCCGACGATCAGCAGGGTGCCCAGCGGCACCACGGCGCTGACCCACAACGGGATCGTGGCACTGGCCGCGCCGAGCTGCTTGGTGGCCCCGTCCAGGATCGGCACGGCCAGGAGGTTGCCGAAAACCGTGCCGAGCACCAGGCCGAGTGTCGCCGGGATCACGGCCTGCGCGGTGTAGGCGCGGGCCACCTGCGAAGGGGTGAAGCCCAACGACTTCAGAATCCCGATGCGCCGGATTCCCGAGGCCACGGCCCCGCTGACCACGATCGAGATGATCAGCACCGACATGAACAGCCCGAGGATCCCGAAGGCGATCAGGAACGGCACGTAGGCCTTGGCGTTGCCGGTCGCCTGCTGCTCCGCGGTCAGGTACGACTGTCCGGCCTCGACCGCGCCGGCCGGCGCGGCGGCGGCCACCGCCTGCTTGTCGGTGGCGATGTCCGCGGCGGTCCCGGCCTTGGCGAACCGGTAGAGCATCTGCTCGTCGGACTCGGCACCGGCGGCGGTGAGCCGCGCGAAACCGTCGGCGGTGGCGAAGCCGGTCGCGCTGTCGGTCACCGAGCCGGCGAAGCCGACGACCTTGAACGACGGCTTGCCCGGCAGGGAGGAGAACACCACCGAATCGCCGAAGCAGTCGGCGGCATAGTGCTGCCACGGCAGGGCGATCTCGTCCGGGCTCGTCGGCCAGCGCCCCTGGGTCAGCGCCAGCTGGTCCATCCCGGAGGTGCTGCCCAGGTCGGGCCGGGTGGTGACGGTGATCGGACCGTTGTCGTGACCGGCCCGATCCTTCTTGGAGCAGTCCGTGCCGATCGTCGTGTCCAGGGCGGCGGCGACCGGGTACGGCCCGGCCGCCTCGGTGACGCCGGCGGCGTGCGCGGTGGCGGCGGCCTGCGCGGCCGTGACCTTCGAGCCGTCGAACTGGACCGCCAGGTGCGCCCCGTTCCGCGCACGGAAAGCGTGCTCGAACGGGGCCTGCACGACAGTCAGCAGACCGAGGGAGAGCACTGAGGACGTCACCGCGGCGAACGTCGTCAGGGCCATGACGAGGGACTGGACCCGACGCCGGCCCACGCCCGAGCGTACGACCTTGCCCAAGGCGCTCACCGGCTCACCGCCGGCAGCATGCGGGCCACGGCCCGGAAACCGACCTCGAAGACGCGCCGGGGCATCGGCGGCTTGCGCAGTGTCATCGGACCTCTCCCGCCGGACGAATCAGCGGTGTGCGGGCGGCCAGGCCGGCACCGCTGCCGTCGTTGACGACGTCCCGCTCGACCGCGCCGTCCACCAACTCGATCGTGCGGCGCGCGGTGCTCGCGGCCAGCTGCACGTCGTGGGTGACCAGCAGGATGGTCTGGCCGTCGCTGTTCAGGTCCAGCAGCAGCTCGCGCACGTCCTCGGCCGAGCTCGAGTCCAGAGCGCCGGTCGGCTCGTCGGCCAGCAGCAGCGCCGGCTCGTTCATCAGGGCCCTGGCCACCGCCACCCGCTGCCGTTCCCCGCCGGACAGCCGCTGCGGGTAGGCCTTGGCGTGCCGGTCGATGCCCAGCGAGTCGAGCAGCTCGACGGCCCGCCGCTTCGCTTCGCCCTTGCCCATCCCGGCCAGCTGCGCCGGAACCATGACGTTGTCCAACACGGTCAGGTCGTCCAGCAGGTTGAAGAACTGGAAGATCATGCCGATGGAGGCCCGGCGGTACTTCGCCGAACCGGCCTCGCCGAGCTGGTCGACGCGGGTGCCGTCGACGGTCACGGTGCCACTGGAAGGCTTGTCCAGACCCGCGATCAGGTTCAGCAGCGTGGACTTGCCACTGCCGGAATGGCCGAGGATCGCCACGCACTCACCAGCCGCCACGGACAAGGTGACGCCGGCCAGTGCGGGCGGGCCGTCGTCGTACTTCTTTGTCGTGTCGCGAAGATCGATCATCGGTGCATTCGTCATGACCATGAACCTAGGAACGGACCACGATCCACCGCGTCGGCCGGCGGATGTCACCTCTTCCCAGGCCATCGGCCCGGGGGCGTATCCGGCGTACATCCCCGGGGCGACGCGCAGAGCCGACGCCACTGAATACGATCTTCGTATGGAACAGCTTCTCCAGCGTCTCTCGACATCGAAACGCGTGACCTGGCTGATGTCACAGGCCGTGGTGCTGGCCACCACCTGCTTGTACGCGCTGATTCTCGCCTTGACGATGCTGCCCACTGATTGGGCGCACTACGAGGGCCTGTTCCGGTTCCCCGACCTCGCGCCCTTCCAGATACTCGGTCTCTGCGTCGTGCTCGCCCTGCCGGTTCTGCTGGTGCGCCGTCTGCCGGCGGCGGTCTTCGCCGCGGTCCTGGGCGAAGCCGTCCTCGGCGACGCCTTCGGCGCACGGCCCTCGATCGTGTTCGTCCTGCTCGTCGGCTTGGGCGGGTACCTCGCCGTCCGGCGGCCCAAGGCTGCCGCCGTCGGCGCCGTCGCGGCCGTCGCGGCCGCGTTCTTCAACGACCTCCACGTCCGCGAGCAGACCGTCGGCGACGCGTCCCAGTGGGCCGGACAGTTCGCGTTGTGGTTCACGGTCGCGTGGGTCTTCGGGGGGGTGTACCGCAAACGCCGTGAATACCTCGAAGCCCTGCAGGAGCAGACCGCGGCCCGCGTCGTCATGGCCGAGCGGCTGCGGATCGCCCGCGAGCTGCACGACAGCGTCGCGCACAGCATCGGGATCATCACGGTGCTGTCGGGAGCGGCGGCGCGGGTCGTGGCGACCAAGCCCGAGCAGACGCGGCAGGCGCTGACCGGCATCGAGACCACCAGCCGGGAGACGCTGCTGGAGCTGCAGCGCATGCTCGGGGCGCTCCGCCGCGCCGAGCCCGACGACGCCATGCCGCAGGCCGCTCCGCTGGCGCCGGCCGGCAGCCTGGCCGACGTCCCGCAGCTCGCCGAACGCACGGCCGGCGCCGGGGTGCGGGTTCATGTGACCTGGCGGGGCGAGCGGCGTCCACTGCCGCCGGAGATCGAACTGTCGGCATTCCGGATCATCCAGGAGTCGGTGACGAACGTGGTGCGGCATTCCGGGGCGCGGACCTGCCGGGTCGCGGTCGGTTACGAGCCGACAGGAGTGAGGATCGAAGTGGTGGACGACGGGGACGACGGTCTCGGCGGGCCGGGCCGTCCGAGGTTCGCGGCGGGGGCCGGCGGCAGCGGCTTCGGCCTGCTCGGCATGCGCGAGCGGGTGACGTTGCTGTCCGGCCAGTTCAGCGCCGGCCAGCGTCCGGAGGGCGGATTCCGGGTGACGGCGAGGCTCCCGGCATGAGCGTGCGGGTGCTGCTGGTCGACGACCAGCCGCTGATGCTGGTCGGGCTCGGGATCCTGATCGGCGACACCGACGACCTGGAGGTGGTCGGCCAGGCCGGCGACGGCCGCGAAGCGGTGCGCCTGGTGCGTGAACTGCGGCCGGACGTCGTGGTGATGGACATCCGGATGCCGGGCATGGACGGGATCGAGGCGACCCGGCAGGCGAGCGCCGAGCCGGACCCACCCAAGGTGCTGGTGCTGACGACCTTCGACCACGACGAGTACGTCTACGGCGCACTGCGCGCCGGGGCCAGCGGATTCCTGCTCAAGAGCATGGCCCTGGACGCGATCCTGGAAGCGATCCGCGTGGTGGCCGCGGGCGACGCGCTGATCGCGCCGAGCGTGACCCGACGGCTGATCGCGGACTTCGCCGGAACGTCCGGCCCCGCGGCCCCCGAACCGGACGCCGCGCCCGCCGCGGACTCGAGTCCCCTCGCGGGGATCACCGACCGGGAGCGCGAGGTGCTGGCACTGGTCGGGCAGGGACTGTCGAACACCGAGATAGCCGAGCGGCTGGTGATCAGCGCGGCGACCGCGAAGACCCATGTCGCGCGTCTGTTCGCCAAGCTCGAGGCTCGGGACCGCGTCCAGCTGGCGATCATCGCCTTCGAAACCGGACTCGTGCCGCGTAGACGGTAGGGGCAGACGGTAGGGGCAGGATCAGAAGAACGATCGCGACCACGAGTCCACCGCGTTCCAGATGCGCCGGCACACCCCGGTCGCAGCAGGATTGGGCTTCGGGGAGTATCCGTCGCGGGCCGCGAAACGAACCCTGACCTGCACGGCAGGCGAGGATGCCGAACAGTCGGCGATGTCGCGCGGAACGGCGGTGGGCGTCCGGGCCACCGTTGCGGTCTTATGTCAGTGCGCGCTGCCGCTGTCCTCGAACACCGTCAACTACGTCGCCGACCTGATGCGCGCCCACCTGAAGGCGATCGGCTCCCGGTGGCGGTCCCGCTCGGCCGGACAGATCGCGGTGCTGGTGCTCGCAGTGCTGGTGCTCGCGGTGCTGGTGCTCGCGTGCTGCGCCACGACCAGCGCGCCGCCGACCTGGCCGGCGGCAACGCCGTGGCGGCCACCACGATCCGCCGCTGGTGCGACGAGGTGATCGCCCTGCTCGCGGCCAAGGCCCCGCGCCTGGACCGCGCCCTGAAGAAGATCACCCGGGCCGGGGCGAGGTCGTGCTGCTGGACGGCACCCTGATCCGCACCCGCCGCCGCGCCGGGAAGGCCAACCGCAAGAACTACAGCGGGAAACACACGTCCCACGGCCTGCTGTTCCTGGCCCTCACCGACGAGCGCGGCAACCTTATCCGGATCTCCTCGGCCCGCCGCGGCACGGCCGGCGAGATCAAGACCGCCCGGCACGACAAGATCTGCCGGCACCTGCGCACCGCAGGCCTGGGCTCCCCGGCCGATCTCGGCTTCGTCGGCCTCGATGCCGACCGCGACGACCCGGTGGTCATCACCGGGGCCAAGCGGACCCGCAAGAAGAAGCTCACCGCCGGCCGGAAGACCGCCAACCAGATCATCGCCGCCGCCCGCGCCCCCGTCGAGCACGGCTTCGCCGCGCTCAAGAACTGGCGCATCCTCACCCGGCTGCGGCTCAACCCGACCCGGGCCACGAGCCTGCCTTCAAGGGGCTGACCGAACGGACGCTCGCCTGGCAGACCGCCGAGTTGCTCGCCCGGGAGACCGGGCGGGACGCCCGGACGGTGCTGGTCCGGCCGGAACTGGTCGTCGAGGTCGCCTTCGAGGCCTCCGGCGCAGCCCCCGCTACCCCGCCGGGCCGGCCCTGCGGTTCGCCCGGGTGGTGCGCTACCGGCCGGACAAGAGCGCCGCCGAGGCCGACACGGTGGCCTCCGTACGGGAGTTGGCCACCGCCGAAGGCTTGTGAGGCCGTCCGCGCGGCCGGGTCCGCCGACCCGTCCGGCGAAGTACCGCGGGTTGAAACGCATTGTGCCGCCAGAGGGGTTCACACACAGGGGCCGAATCGGCCGTTCTCGGTCCGGCCACCGTACCCGTCCGTAAACGGACCAGCGACGGCTAGTTTGACCGTGACAACGAGAGGCGGCCGCCGGGCAGCCGGCGCCGCCCTGACGAAAGGTGCCCGACATGCAGGTGAGCGTCGACCGGGACCGCTGCTGCAGCTCCGGCATGTGCGTGACGAACGCCCCCGCGGTCTTCGACCAGGACGACCGGGACAGCCTGGTGAGACTCCGTCAGATCGTGCTGCTGCCCGAGCAGTTCGACGACGTCAGGCTCGCCGCCGACCTCTGCCCGGGCCGGGCGATCACCGTCACCGAGGACCAGCCCGCGCAGACCGGGGCCTGACCGGCCCCACCGCCGGCCCCACAGGCCGCCGGGGACTCCCTGCACCCCCGACAGCCCCACGAGGACCCCCGCGACATGAGGAGACCCCCGCCGTGACCGCCACACCCACCGCCCCCGCCGTCCCGCTGCTGCCGGCCCCGCACTCCGGCGGCTGCCCGTTCGGCCCGCCGCCCGCGTACTCCGAGGCCGCCGCCACCGGGCCGGTGACCAGGGCCGAGCTGCCCGACGGCGACCTCTGCTGGCTGGTCACCGGCTTCGCCGAGGTCCGCACCGTGCTGTCCGACCGCCGGTTCAGTGCCGACATACGCCACCCGGCCTTCCCGCTGCTGGTCGCCGGCGCTCGCGAGCTGATCACCGACAATCCGGACTTCCTGCGGCTCGACGACCCCGAGCACGCCCGCCAGCGCCGCATCATCACCGGGGAATTCCTGGTCAAGCGGGTGGAGGCGCTGCGCCCGGAGATCCAGCGGATCGTGGACGAGGCACTGGACCGGATGACCGCGGGCCGGACCACGGCCGACCTGGTCACCGACTTCGCGCTGCCGGTGCCCTCGCTGGTGATCTGCCTGCTGCTCGGCGTGCCGTACGAGGACCACGACCGCTTCCAGAGCCTGAGCCGCACGATGCTCAGCCGGGAGAGCACCGTGGAGCAGCTCCGGGAGGCCCAGGAGGAGGTCCGCGACTACCTTCGCGACCTGACGGCCCGCAAGCGCGCACAACCGGAGGACGACGCCCTCAGCCGACTCGCGGCGCGGGACGACCTGACCCCGGACGACGTGGCCGGCATGGGCGTACTGCTGCTGATCGCCGGGCACGAGACGACCGCGAACATGATCTCGCTGTCGACCGCGCTGCTGCTGGAGCACCCCGAGCAGATCCCCGGCCTGGCCGACCCGGCCACCCTGCCGGGCGCGGTGGAGGAGCTGTTGCGGCTGCTGACCATCGTGCACACCGGCCTGCCCCGGGTGGCGCTGGAGGACGTGGAGCTGGGCGGCGTCACCGTCCGGGCCGGGGAGGGCGTGATGGCGATGCTCTCCACCGCCAACCGGGACGAGGCGGTGTTCGGCGGCGCCGGCCATCGGGCGACGGACGAGCTGGACCTGGACCGGGACGCCCGGCGGCACCTGGCGTTCGGCTTCGGCGTACACCAGTGCCTGGGCCAGCCGCTGGCCCGCGCCGAACTCCAGATCGCCCTGGAGACGCTGTTCCGCCGACTGCCGGGGCTGCGGCTGCGGCTGCGGCTGACCGGCGAGCGCGAGTTCCGTACCGAGTCGTTCATCTACGGGATGCGGTCACTGCCCGTGACCTGGTGAGCGGGGCCCACTGGAGAACTCTCACTGGAGTACTAGGCGGAGCTGTCCGGGCGATCATGTGCGGAGCCGGATGACGAGAGCGGCTGCGGTGACGGTGCCGAGGTAGACGTATCCGCGCTTGTCGTATCGGGTTGCGACCGCTCGGGCGTGGTCGGGTGGCCGGGCCACGTTGCCGTGGCCCGGCCCCCTCAGAACCGGGCATGGATACGCCCGCGGCGGACCAGGGCCGTCCGAGTGTTCGGCGGGATCGAAACGGCTGCCTCTGCTACGGCTTCGCGTGGACAAGGCACAGCGTGGCGAGGACGTGGTCGCACGGCAGCGTCGTCACGGCTTCAGTTTGTTGGCCTCCCGGACTTCGTGGAGGTGGATGAGGACGTCGAAGGACTGGGCGATCGCGGTGTCGCGGGGCTTCTCGGGGAACTGCGTGCCGATGTTGAGCGTGGGCCGGGCGACGTTCAACCAGGCGCGCGCGGCGGCCGGGGCCTTGCGGACGTCGAGGTAGAAGTCCTGGTAACCGACCTGGTCGAGGGTGTGCTCGTTCCTGCCGGGCTCGGCGGCGCCCACGGTGAACTTCTTCCAGTCGCCGCCGAGGGCGGCGTCCTTCGACAGGAAGGAGCCCTGGTTGAAGGTGAAGCCGATGGGCAGGTAGTCCTTGCCCATGGTGTCGCGCAGGAACGACCCCTGCGTCTTGGAGTACAGCTCGGGGTTGTCGGAGACGTAGCCGACGTGGTTGTTCTGCGCCGACACCAGGATCTTGTCGCCGGTGTGCTGCCGCCACCAGGCCACGTTCTGGGCCATCACCTCGTCTCGGAACAGCTCGAAATCGGGCAGCGACTTGGGGTCGTTCGGGTCGATGGTGAGGAACTTGGCGGTCTGGGCGATTGAACGGGCGTTCTGCTCGGCCCAGTCGAACGCGTCTCCGCCGGAGCCCTTCCGGCTGCTGACCAGTTCCAGGGCCTGCTGCGCCTTGGCTGCGAGCTGCTGCCGTTCGGCGAGCGGCTTGCCCAGGTAGGCGAAGACGTTGTCGATGGGCCGCAGGCCGGTGTAGAGCTCGTTGAGCCGCGGCAGTGCCTCGGGGTGGTTCTTCTGTACGTAACCGGTCACCCGTTCGAAGAACGCGTCATTCAACGAGGGGGCGCCGATGTCGTCGCCCATGAAGTGCACGGGGCGGTCGGGGTGGTGGCGGTTGTAGTCGCGCATCCACTCGATGAGGCTCACGAACTCCTCGCGGTCCCAGGGCGAGTCGGCGAAGGTCTGCTTGGCGACGCTGCGGGCGTCACCGCCCTTGCCGGTCTGGAGATAGTCGTCGATCTGGAGTCCCGCGGACCAGCTCAGCTCCAGGGCGAAGGTGGTGAAGCCCTTCTCTTCGACAAGGTGGCGGAAGACCCGCTCCTTCATGGTGAAGAACTCGTGGGAGCCGTGGGTGGCCTCGCCGAGGCCGACCACCTTGGCGTTGCCGATCATTGCGGACAGGGCTCGCAGGTCGGCCGTACTTCCGCCGGGCTCGGTCGCACGCAGCGGGTGGGCTGCCCGCTCCAGTGCACGTACCGGATCCTGCTTCCCGTCGGCCGTGGCGGCGGTGGCCGACTGGACCGCCACCGGAACGAGGACCGCCCCCGCCACGGTCACCGCCGTCACCAGCAGCCCCCGCCGACTGATGCGCTTCGGATACCTAATAGCCATGCTTTCTTGCCCCTCAACTTGCGTATGACGACGTGAGAAGATCCTTTCGTGTGATCCGTTGCCCCGCGCTCAGGGCAGCCACCGAACTCTTCCGGGGGCTAACCCCCCCTCATCCGAAGGCACACGAGTCCCGCCACTCCGCGTGCTGGCGGTCACCTCCCGGGCCCCGTCCGGGCAGGGGGCTCGTGCCCGGTGGTATGGACGACCATGTCGACGTCGGGGTTGACCGTCCAGCCGGCCGGCGCCCACCAGTCGCCGAACAGCTTCGGGTCGAGAGCGACGCGCACGTCGCCAGGGGGCAGGCGCCGGCACTCGGCCGGCCGGTCGCGGGACGCACGGCCTCCCCACCGAACCGGCGCCGCTCAGACCACCGCCCCGTTGTGGTCCCGTGCCCGCGCCGCGCCCGCCGTGTGAGGCGCCCGTGCCGCCCCGACCTCCCGCGGCCGGTCCGGGAACCGCTCCTGGAGCAGTACGACCACCGGCATCGCGGTGAACACCGTCGACGCCGTGCCCGTCAGGACCCCGGCCAGCAGCGCCACCGAGAAGTCGGCGAGCGAGTCCCCGCCGAGGGCCGCCAGGGCCACCAGGACGAACAGCGCCCCCATGCCGGTGTTCACCGTCCGGGGGAGGGTCTGCGCCACGGCGCGGTCCGCGAGAGCCGCCCAGCTCGCCTTCGTCCCGGTCCGGCGCAGCTCGCGCAGCCGGTCCAGGACCACCACCGTGTCGTTGACCGAGTACCCGACGATGGTGAGCAGCGCGGCGAGGAAGACGCTGTCCACCGGCTTGCCCAGCCAGGCGAAGAGGCCGAGGACGAGCAGCAGGTCCTGCGCCATCGCGATCACCGCGGCGGTCGCGAAGGTCCACCGGAAGCGGATCGTGAGGTAGAGCAGCTGGGCGGCGACCGCGAGCCCGAGCGCGGCCAGCGCGTAGCCGCGCAGCTCGCTGCCGAGGCTCGGCCCGATCAGTTCGTCCCGCTCCACGGACAGTTCGCCGGTGACGCCGGTGAGCGCCTCCCGGATGCGCTGCTGCTGGTCGTCGCCGGTCTCCTTGGTGCGGACGGACACGCCGGTGTCGCCGGTGGTCTGCACCACGGCCTGCGGGAACCCTGCGCCGACCACCGCCGCGCGGGCGGCGTCCGCGTCGACCCGCTGCGCGGCGGTGTATTGCGCCACCCGGCCGCCGGTGAACTCGACGCCGAAGTCCAGGCCGCGCCCGCCGATCCCGGCCAGGGCGAGCAGCAGCAGGCCGGCGCAGGCGCCCAGCCAGCGCCGCCGGTGGCGCATCAGCCGGGGCGGCCGCCGGGTCAGCCGGGTCCGGAGCCGGCCGACGGTGGCCATGCCGGTCAGGGTGGGCCGCCGGGCGACGGCGGGCCGGCGCACCGCCCACTCGGCGAGCAGCCGGGTGATCAGCATGGCCGAGAACATCGAGGCCAGCACGCCGATCGAGAGCGTCACCCCGAAGCCCTTGACCGGGCCGGTGGCGAACACGAAGAGCAGACCGGCGGCGAGCAGCGTCGTCACGTTGGAGTCGGCCACCGCGCTCCATGCCTTCGCGAACCCGACGCGGAGCGGGCGCCGCAGGTCGCGCTCCTTGCCGGGGCCGGTCGCCCGGGGAGCGGTGTACTCCTCCCTGGCCCGTTCGAAGACCAGCACGTTGGCGTCCACCGCCATGCCGATGGCGAGGACGAAGCCGGCCAGCCCGGGCAGGGTGAGCGTCGTGCCGAGCGCGACCACGGCGGCGTACGAGATCAGTCCGTAGAGGGCGAGGGCGACGGTGGCCAGCACACCGAGCAGGCGGTACACCGCGATGATGAAGGCCCCGGTGCAGAGCAGGCCGATGGCCGCGGCCAGGGCGCTGGCCCGGATCGCCTCGGCGCCGAGGGTGGGGCCGACGGTGCTCTGCTCGATCACCGTCACCGGGACGGGCAGGGCGCCGCCCTTGACCAGGGCGGCGAGGTCGCGGGCCTCGTCGGCCGAGAAGCCGCCGGTGATCTGCGTCGAACCGCCGGTGATCCCCTGCCCGCAGAGCACGCTGTCCTGGACACCGGGGGCGGACAGGACGCGGTCGTCGAGCACGATGGCGACCCGGCGGGCGGGGTCGGCCGGCGCGGCGCACGCCGCCTCCCCGGTGAGCCGGGCCCAGGCGTCGCCGGCCGAACCGCGGAAGGAGAGGTCGACGCTCCAGCCGAGGCCCGTCCGGGTGTCGAGGACGGCCGAGGCGTCCTTGACGCCGTCGCCGGTCAACACTGGCGGGCCCAGCCGCAGGTGGCCGCCGGGGAGGCCGGGGTCGGCGAGGACCCGGGACCCGTCCGCCGCAGGGGGCCCGGCCGGGCCGTCGGCGGTCGCCACGACGGGGTGGAAGGCAAGCTGGGCGGTGCGGCCGATGACCCCGGCGGCCTCGCGGGGGTCCTGGACGCCGGGGAGTTCGACGACGATGCGCCGCTCCCCGGCGCGGGCGAGCGAGGGTTCGACGACGCCGAGGCCGTCGACCCGGCGGCGCAGCACCTCCAGCGCCCGGTCGGTGGCGTCCGCGTCGGCGCGGACGGTGGGCGAGTCCTGGGTCTCCAGGACGATCCGGGTGCCGCCGCGCAGGTCGAGGCCGAGGCGGGGCGGCATGGTCAGGGCGACGTAGAGCGAGACACCGACGACGGCGAGCGCGACGAGCGCGCGCCAGAACACGGTACGGCGAGTAGGCATGGGTACTCCACGGGCGGTCCGCGGGAGCCGGGCGTCCTCGGGGGACGCCGCACCCGGGACGGGCGGACGCGAGGGGACGGCGCGCCGCCGGGAACGCTCCGGGCACGGTGGCCGGAGTCCTCCCGTCCGGGCCGCGGGCAGGCCGCGGCACCCGGGTCGGCGGGCGCGATGGGACGTCAGCTGGACCGGGTGGAGGGGGGACCGCGGGTGTGGCGGGGGTCGTAGCGGTCGGACGGCGGCGCCCGCTCCTGACGCGGCCCCGCGGCGTACACCCCGGGCCGGAACCGGGGGGCGTCCGTCCAGTCGACCGGGAGCACGGCCGGCGGGAGCGCGGGCAACCGGACGCCGGGCTCGGCGGCGGCCGACTGCCGCTGGGCGACGTCGGAGCCGGGGCGGTCCGCGGAGCGCCGGACCTCCGCGCCCGCCGGGCCGAGCCGTACAGCGGCCGGGGCGGCCGGGGCGGCGACGGCGGGCGGCGCGCCGGGAGCCGGCTGCGCCGCGCCCGTCGCCGTGCCGAGGAGGACCTGGCAGACGGCCCAGGCCGCGAGGAACGCCCAGGACAGCGCGGCCGCCGCGGTCCGACGCACGCGTCGCTCCACTCCGGCCCCCTCCCCGCTCGTGCCGTCACCCGGTCCCGTCCGCAAGAAGCTCTCACTGTAGGCGACGGTGCAGCCGCGCGGGGAGGTTCGGGCGGCGGATCGGCCGGGGCCGGGGTCACGGTCCGGCGGGGGCCTGCACGGTGCTCTCCATCAGTGGGTCTCCTCTGCTGTGCCGCCCGCGCGCCGAACCGGGACAGGCGGTCACTTTCCGGAATCGGTGACGAACTGTCAGTGCTCCGGGCCGCCCCCCGAGCGGGCTGGGCTGATGGGAGGCACACCTCGCGAGAGGTCACGGCTTGGGGGTCACCCCCGCGGGCGCGGGGCCGACTCACCACCGCCGTTGAGCACGTACGCAATCTGGGAGCTATCCCCGCGGGCGCGGGGCCGACATCCGTTAGGCACCGGCCAGGAGCTGGGCGGCGGAGCTATCCCCGCGGGCGCGGGGCCGACACTTCCTGACCTGCTGTGATTGGGCGCAGAGTGCGCCAATCCATTCAGTTCGAATCCGGGGCCCCACGTGTGCGGGGCCGACGCCCCAGAGGCCATCATCCCCGCTGCGCCCTTACGAGCCGGGCCTGAGCCTTCGCGGGCTGTTGTCAGGCATGGGTGTGGGGGACGGGTTCGCCGGTGAGGGTGTCGGTCAGGGCCCGGGGGCGGAGTGGCTGACGCAGGACGACCTTCAGCTCGGCGATGCCGCCGTCCTCGCACCCGACGTCCGGACCCGAAGCGTCACGGCGCCTGAGCAGTAGTGCGACCTGCTTGTCCGTCTCCCGTGCCACCAGGTCGGGCTTGTAGTCGCAGCCGCTCCAGGAGACCTCCATCGTGATCGTACGGTCATCCGCCGCCACGACCGTGTTCTTCGTGGACGGGTCGGCGAGCGCGATGCGGCGCAGAACCGATGCGTCCCGCCGCTTGTACGGCAACGGATAGTCGGATTCACCCTCCCCCGCGGAGCACCCCGACACCACGACCGCGATCAACGCCACCACCACCGCCCAACGCCTGCCGCGCACCCTCACGTCCACAACCCCGCCCTCCCCCTGTCGCGAACCAGGGTAGGCCAGCCCCAACGGCGGCACCGCACACGGTGTCAGCACGCAGCACGCCCACGGCGACACCACCGCCCACCGTGTCCGGGCCCGCCCGCGCGGCCAAGTCAACCCCCGCCAGGCAGCCGGACGGGCGGGTACAAGACGTCAAACCACCGGCTCGGCGCGGTGCAGTGGGCATCACGCAGCCCCGGGCGGTGCTGCCGCGAGTGGTCATGCATCGTCCCCACCGTGATGCGCCCCTGGCTGACCGTCGCCACGGCCCCCAAGCGCCCAGGACGTCGGCATGGATATCGACGTAGGTGGCTTTGTACGCGAGAACGGGAGTCGTTTGTCGATGAGCTCGGGAGGCGCCCTGCTGGCGGGCAGGTCGATGTTCACGAGTTTGGGAGGCACCCGCCGCTGAGCTGATGGGTACATGTACCGGTGTGCCCAGACTCCAGTGGCCGCGCATCGTTGCCGCCGCGCTCGTCACCAGCTACGACCAGACCGGCGGGTGTTAAATCCTCGAAGGACGCGAAACCCCCTGCTCTCAACCATGTCAGGACGGTAACGCCACGCCGACGCTCCGCCCAGGGCACGGTCGGATGAGCCGACGACGCGACCGGGCGCCGCGTCGTCGACACCGCCTTACGCGTTCGGGTCCCAGGCGAAGAGCCGCTCGAAGATGGCCCGGTCGCCGTCGATCTTCACCGAGTCCAGCGGGGTGCGTCCGTAGAACCACAGGACCAGCTCACCGGCCGTGCCCCGGGCGGAGGCGTCGGCCTGGGCCTCGCCCTCGCCGGCAGCCGGGAGGCGGACGGCGCGGGCGCCATCCGCCTCGACCGTGAAGCGCCAGGAGCGGCCCTCGGTGGCGTGGTAGTCGACGACGGCCGGCTCGTGCGGCCAGACGCCCGACCACGCGCAGCAGGTGAACAGGAAGTCCTCGACGCCGTCCAGCGCCACCTCCGCCGGCAGCGGCTGCGCGGCGCCCACGGTGAGCTGGGCGTCATAGGTGTGCATCGCGATCTCCTGAAGCTGGTGCCGGGCGACGGCACCGCTGGTCCGCGGCGATTGCGAGGCGCCCCACCACGTCCAGCACTCGGCGTCCGGGCCGACCTCCCGCAGGGTGTCCAGCAGCTCCTGCGTCGACGCGGCCAGCCAGGCCACCAACGCCTCGCGCTCCCGGGGCGCCTGCGCCTCGGAGCGCGCCGCCACGGCCTCGGCCGGCGGGGCGTCGGCCGGACCGGCCTCGACGACGGCGGCCCAGAAGGGGCGGCCCGAGCCCAGGTGCCGCGCCAGGTCGAACAGCGTCCACTCGGGACAGGTCGGCACCTGCACGTCCAGGCTGGGCGCGGCGGCGATCGCGGCCCGGAAGGCCGTCGCCCGCTCGTCGATCAGTCGCAGCAGGTCAGGGAGTTCAAGATTCTTCTGCACTACGGCTGTCTATCACCGCACTCCGGCGGCCGAAAGCGAATTTCCCGGCCGCCGCCGTCCGAACCATCCGCCCGAACCGCCGGGCAAGGCGGGCGACCCGCGTTGGCCGGGGTTCGCCCGTCGGTACAAACTCGCCGCCGAACAGCCGGTGCAGTGGGAGGTTGAGGCTCTCGGCCCGGCCGAGCCTCAGCGCCTGGTCCTCGCCGCCGTCGCGCCGTACATCGACCGCCGCGTTCTCACCGACCGGATCACAGAGGAGGAACGGTAGCGAGATCAGCTCAGGGCCTTCACCGAGGGATGGACCCTGAATCGCTCGCCGGACCGTGAGTGACTCCCAAACTCATCGACATTGATCATGGAACAGGCCCACGCGGTGACCCCCGAAGCCGACGACAAACGACTCCCGTCCTCGCGTACAAAGCCAGACGTAGGCGTAGACATCCATCGAAACGGTGCCGGCGTAGACCGGGGCGCCGATGTCACCGTTACGCGCCATCAGGTACACCTTGACGCCGGAGCCGGTCGAGCAGAACGGCTCGGCCCACTGAAGGCGGGCGACGACGGTACCGCAGTTGTCGTACTGCCGGCCGGGGCGGTGCCGCCCTTCGAGCCCGGCGGCCGGCCCTCGACCTCCGCGAGGGCCTCCTCAACGGTATGGCCTGCCGGGCGACCGCGACGCCTTCGAGGAGGCTGGCCGCAGCAGCTCAAGATCCTGCTGGCCCGATCACCCGAGCTCGCGGCCGCGGCCGTCCACGGCCGCACCTTCGCGGCCATCATGACCAACCGCGAGGAGACCAGCTGACCCGCTGGATCGCCGACGTCTGCGCGGACGAGCAGTGCGGCCCGGCCGGCTTCGACGCCGGACTGCTCACCGACCTCGACGCCGTCGTCTACGGCATGAGCACCGACTGGTCCTCCGGGCCGGTCGAGGGCCGCGTCAACGACCTGAAGGCGCTCAAGCGCAGCGTGTTCGGCCGAGCGAAGCCACCGCTGCTGCGCAAGCGGCTCCTCCTGACCGCAGCCAGCCGCCGCGATCACCACTACCTCTCCGTTTACGGAACAGCAGGGCACGACGTTCGGTGACCCCGTCCGTACGCCCCATCGCCGACGGCAGGGGAAAAACGCGGGCGGCACCGTGGCGCGCCGAAGTGCCGGTTACTCGGGCTGCGAAGCGCTTCCCGTCATGTGCGAGCCGCGGTCCGGGAGGGGAGTCGCTCCGTGTCGGCACCGAAGGGGAGGAAGACGGTGCGGGTTGCGAGGAGCCAGTTGCCATCGAGGTTACGGAAGGTGTCCTCGTAGTGGCCCACGTTGGCCGGGAGGCGAGGCTCGATCATGCC
Organism: Kitasatospora sp. NPDC054768; assembly: GCF_053612025.1. NCBI lineage: Bacteria > Bacillati > Actinomycetota > Actinomycetes > Kitasatosporales > Streptomycetaceae > Kitasatospora > Kitasatospora sp. NPDC054768. The sequence continues at coordinate 38,326 of NZ_JBSHBN010000036.1, read as the reverse complement.
GCCGTCGTAGCCGTCGACCCGATACGTCGTCAGATAGGAGACAGCGCGGGCCGTCGTCGTGGACTCCACCGTGACCAGGATGTTCGTCATCAGGCGACGCGAGAGCCTGTCCGACGGGCGCGAGGCGAAGTAGGCCCGCAGGGCGTCACGGCCTTCGATGCGGCGGTCACCGTAAGGCCATTGCCAGATGCCGTCGGGCGTGAACAGCTCAGCCACCGAGCTCGGCTCGCCAAGGTCGAGACGGTGGATGAAGTCCACAATGATCCGCTCGCACGCGCGTTCTGCGAGCATCTGGTCGATCGGGGCGATGATCTTGTCGTCCATTCCCCCTTCCTACCAGCTCGATCACGGTGCAGGGCAGCGGTCTTGGGCAATGCCCAGCACAAGCGCGGCATCGATCGTCATTGCCACCCACCAGCTTCCGACTACAGACCGTCACGCCAGCTGATCGACTTCACGGAATCCGTGCCTGAACCGCTTTCGGCCGTCGCCGAGACCGGTCGGCCTGGACAGGAAGGCCGCTTTCCAGGTCACGACGCAGAGCAGCCCGACAACGGCCCGGCGCCCGTGCGCTGCCGGAGCGGCACCGTCAAGCCCGCCCGCCAGGAACGGCGGCGAGGCGGCCGAGCATCGCGATCACGGTGATCCGCGTCTTACTGTCGTTGGTCACCGCACAGTGGGCGTCGACGCCTCGCTCGTCCGGTGCCTCGTCCGGCTCGGCCAGACCCAACCGGATCAGGTCGACGGCGTACTCGTGGCACTGGGAGTAGTCCGCTGCGGCGCTCACCGCTTCGACATGGTCGATGCGGCCAGGATCCGCAGCACGCAGCAGCGCCGGGGTGGGCGGCGGGCCCAGCACCTCCCCGATCCACCCCGAGACGGCCTCCCGGGGGCAGCCTCGCTGCAGCTTCGAGGTGATCGCGGCAGCGAGCGCCAGGTGGATGAGGAGCGTCCCGAACCAGGCGGTGACCTCGGCCGGGGGCGTGTCCGTGCCTGCCGGCGGCATCACGGCCCGGTACAGCGCGGCCTGGTCATCGGCGTGCGCGGCGACGACGACCGCCTTCACCGCGCTGCCGAGGGCAGCCTGATCGATGGTCATGTCAGCGGTTCTCCCCATGGTTGGCGGCCGTCAACTTACCGCTCCGGCGCGGTGCACGGCTGGTGAAGGGCAGATTTCCCCGCTACGCGCGGTAGCGGGTTGACCGGCCTGACGGCGAGGCCCGGTGCGCTTCTGCCTCCCGCTCGCCTCTGTGCGGCTCGCCCAGGAATCCTGGTTCAGTCGGGGAGCTTCGCGACAAGGTGCCGATTCCGTTGTCGTTCGGCGCCTCTGGAAATGACGTACAGGATGCACTTCGCCGGCAGCCCGGCATCGTCCGGCGCCGCGGCGGGGGCGGCGTGCTGAGCGGCAGGGGACGGAGCGGCAGGTGCTGCGAACGGTTCCACCACCGCGCACCGGCCCCGGACCGCGCCTGCAAGGCAACCGGTCCTCGCGTTCGCGCGTCGCCTCCGCGCCCGGGCCTCCGGGCCGCCGAGCAGAGCAGCCGCGCCACGTCCCCGGGCGCCGCCGGCCTCCTGCCGGCCGGGTTCCCGAGAGGCCCCCGCTCCCAGAGGACCTGGCCGTGCGGATCACCGCCGTCGTCCGCGACGCCTGCGTCACCCCGAGCGGTAGGAGCCGGGTCGTCTACCCCTCACCGCCCTACGCTTCGCCTTGGTGCCCGCCGGACCCGAGACGCACGCTCCGGGCCATCACCGGCGGGCGCCGTCCCCGCCATCAGGGCCGGCCTCCCGACGAGCCGTGCCCCGGACTGCGGACGCGCCCCGCATCGACCCTGTCCGCTCGCCGCAGCACTCCGTTGCCACCGCGCCGTCAAGTCCGCGCCCCGCTCCCCCCGTCGTGGATCACGAGTAGCCCACCCGGACGGCGCGAGGAGATGTTCCGGGCCCGCCCGGGCGATCACCCGGCCCAGTCGCCCGGCCCCGCGTTCGAGTGGTGTCGAGCCGCCGGTCGAACGAGATCGGCGCTTCGCTCCCATCCGTCGAGGACGTCAGGTGCATGGGTGGGAGGGGCACTTCGGTGCCCGGTCCCTGTTCCCGGAGTACGGAGCATTCATGTCACCGCTGTCCGTGGCCCGTCGCCTGGTCGTCGTTTTCCTGTCCCTGCTCGCCGTCGCCGTCGCCGGCGGCGCGGCAACAGCCTCCGCCGCCGCGGCGAGCGCGGGGGTCCTCCGAACGGGAGTGGACTGGGAGGCCGTCGCCAGGTGCGAGAGCGGAGGGCGCTGGCAGGCCGACACCGGTAATGGCTACTACGGGGGGCTGCAGTTCGACAGCCCGACCTGGCGTTCGAACGGAGGCCTCGCCTACGCGCCGCGCGCGGACCGGGCGACCCGCGAACAGCAGATCGCCGTGGCCGAGCACCTGGCCGAGCGCCGCGGCCTGACCCCGTGGCCGGCCTGCGGAGCCCGTGCCGCACACAGCGGCGACCGGCCGACCGCTCACGCCCGCAGCCACCGGCCGGCGCACACCCGGCCCCATGCCTCCGCCATCCCGCCATCCCACGCCGACGCCCCCGCTCCGGTCTGCACGGACGACGAAGACTGCCCGGACAGCTGGACCGTGGAGGTCGGCGACACCCTCGGCGGCATCGCCCAGGCCTTCGCCACCGACGGCGGCTGGCCCGCCCTCTACGAACTCAACCGCGACACCGTCGGCGACGACCCCGACCTGCTCCTGCCCGGCCAGGTCCTCGCACTGCGCTGACGCCCGACGGTGGACCGGGCCCGTACGAGCGGCGGCTCGACCTGAGGAGCCCGCGCCGGCCGGGTCGAGGGCACTGCGTGGCCGGGGCCACGAGCACCTTCCCGACACCGCTCGCAGCCCGGGCGCCTCCGGGTCGAGCCCACCTGTCGCCCGGTGTCAGGTCGTCGGCCACTCCCACCGTTCGGCCTCCAGCGAGGCCGCGCGCAGACCCTTGAGCCGGACGTCCGACACGGGCTCCAGATCGAGCTTGGCCAACGGGTCGCTGATCAGGGTCAGAACCGGTTCACCTCCGCTGCCCTCGTTGAGGTGTTCGGCGAGGAGCAGGATGTAGTTCTCTCCCTGTTCCCGGGCGCGGTTGTACTCCGCGGCCGTGAGGGTGACGTCGCTCGGTCGGGCGCCGCCGTGTGCCTTGATCTCGTAGTAGCGGCCGGCGCTGTCGACCACGTCGGCTCCGACGTTCAGCTTTCCGCGCTGGTCGAGGCTGTCCGCGTCCTCCCCGAGAACGGCGGCGAGGGTTCGGATGACCAGGGCCTCCTTGGAGCTGCTGTCCTGGAATCCGTGCCGAGCGGACTGTTCGCGGGGTACGGCACCACCCGGCCTGGGGGTCGACAGGCCGCCGGCCCGGGTGCGGGACGGACGCTGCGCCTGGGTCGGCACCGGTCCCCCCGTGGTGCTGGGGGCCGGCCCGGTCCGGCGGACCGTGGGCCGACCGAGCCGGTCGAGGCCGACCAGCCGCGGTGGCTCGGGCACGACGGCGTTGCGCGGCTTCGGAAGTGCTGCCTTGGGTGTCGTCGCCGCCTTGCCGCCGGGAGCGGGCCGGGGCCCGGGCACCGGCCCGGCGGGCTTCGCCGGGGTACCGCGTCCGTCCCTCGCCGGCTTCGCGGGCGTCGGCGCCTGCGCGGCCCGCAGGGAGCGGTCGCGCAGCAGTTCGTCCCGGCGCTGTTGTTCCTCGAAGTCCCGCTGGCCGGCCGAGGTGAGGGGTACGGCGTGACCGGTGGTGACGGCGTCCTCCTCCCAGAAGTCCCGCCAGTGGCGGGCCACCTGGCCGCGGGAGCCCGCGAAATGGCAGGCCAACGCGGCGCCGGTGCCCAGCCGGGAGAACAGTTCGGCCGGGGCGGAGAGGAACAGGGCTTTGGCCGACCGGTCGATGTGCGCGCCGATGGGGATCTCCAGCGGCTCGCGGTCCTTGCCCGGGTCCGCCCGGACGCGCAGACCCGGCAGGACGCGCACCTCCAGGCTTGCGAGCCACGCCCAGCCCGTGAAGGACTCGGCGGCCGCCGGCTCGTCCCGGACCAGACGGTCCTGCAGAGCGGTGACGGCCCGCCGGAAGCTCCCGGTGAGACCGGAATCGGGTACCGCCGTGTCGGGTTCGACGGCCTCGGCCGAGGCCAGGTCCAGCTGCTGCACGCCGAGCGGGCCCAGCAGCCCGGCGAACTGCTCCGCGTCGCCGCCCGGCTGCCAGATCGGGACGCGGTCCGCCAGGGCCAGTTCGACCGACCGGTGGGCAGCCACGGCGTAGACCGAGTTCTGCTGTTTGATCCATCCGGCGCTGGTCCACAGCGGCAGCCAGCGCAGCTTCTCCCTCAGACCCGGCGCGATGCCGGCACCCGTGCCGCCGACCAGCGTGTTCAGCGACCGCAGCGCCTCCAGCATCAGCCGCTCCCCGTCCCCTCCCGTCGGGGATCCGTCGGCGGCGAGCTCCTTGAGGGCCTCGACCAGGTCCTCGGGCCCCGGCTCCCCGATCCCCAGGACCTGCCAGAGCGGCAGCAGCTCGGGCCCGGGCGGGACGAAGGCGCGCAGGCCGTACAGGATGGCGGTGCCCCGGAAGCAGTCCTCGGGACGGCGCCAGCCGAGGTCGGTGAGGACGAGGGCGTCATCGCCCCGCAGCGCCGCCGTCACCCGCTTCTCGACCTGCGCGCGAGCGGTGTCCGCCGTGCGTTCCGTCAGGCGCCTGGCGAGCGCGCGGTAGACCAGGTAGACCTCGGTCCGCAGGGCCTCCGCCGTGGCTCCGGTGCCCAGCGGCCGCTTGCGCAGCCGCCGGAGGCGGTCGATCAGCTGGGGGACGTCGGGGTCGCCGACCACTCCCAGGGCCGCGAGCACGTCGGCACGGTTGGCCAGCACGTGCTGGAGCTCCGCGTGCACGTAGTTCGGCTCGTCCTGTCCGTAGAGCGCTTCGGCGTCGGGGGTGCGCAACTGGAGGTGGCCGGGGCGGCACAGGTTGCCCTTCTCGTCCTCCAGCCATGCGCTGTCGCGCAGGTTCCAGACCCACAGCGCGGGAACGGAGCCTTTCACGGTCCAGCCGTGATAGGCCGTGGCGGCCTCGACCGTCGCCTCGGGGCCGGTGATCAGCTTGGCCAGGGAATGGAGCAGCGCGGCCGTACGCCGCCGCCGCTCGTCGACGTTGCGCTCCGCGGTGATGTCCTTGACGACCCGTTCGAGGTCCTGCGAGGCCCTGTCATCCAGGGTGTGCGTGGCCCTGAGCCGCTGCACCGCTTGGGTGCGTGTCCGGGAGGACAGCCAGTGGTCGTGGGGCAGTCCTGCCCTTGTGTCGCGGGACCGGTCGTACTTCTTCACCCCCAGCACGACCGGGGCGAGCCGGGGAGTGTCCGCCACGCCCAGCAGACGGAGGAAGGCCGTGGGACTCAGACCACCGCTCCGCGAGACGGGCAGAAGCGTCTTGGCGTAGGAGCGGTGCGCCCAGAGGAGCCCCGGGGTCCTGTGCGCGGCGGTCGCGAACCGGTCGCTTCCTGTGCTCTCCAACGACCGGGGGAGATAGAGCCGGTCCGGCATCGCCTGGCAGGCATTCTCTTCCCCGTTCGCCCCGTACTGGTACGCGTCGAGCCGCACGGTCCGGCCGACTCCCGGGCCCAGGCGCTCGCGCTCCGCGGCCGGGAGTTCGGCCAGGGCCCGTTGGAGCAGGACCAACCGGTCGGTCGCGGAGATGTCGGTAGCGGGCAGACGACCGCCGGTGCTCCCCAGGTGCGCGATGCGGCGCAGGACGGCCGCGGTGTTGTCACGGCGGACCAGATAACCGCTCCTGCTCAACCAGCCGGTTACCCGCCGGGCCGCGTCGTCGTCGCTCCAGTAGGCGGGATGCAGGTCCCGGAGGATGCCCAGCGGATCCAGCAGTCCTGTTCCCCGACGATCGGCGAACAGGTGCTCGTACGGCGCGAGCCGCTGGCCGTCGGCCGTGGCCAGGCACGCGCGGAAGCGCATCTCGAACTCCAGGCCGGCGCGCAGGGCAACGGCGGTGAGGCGGACCGTGCGGTCGACGTCGTAGGCGGGCCGCTTGAGCAGTCCGACCGCGTCCGAGACGTCGACCTCGTCCGGGAGTTCCACCGCACCGGCGGTCCTCCAGTCGGAGAGCACCTCGCGCCAACGGCCGTCCCGGTCGCGGGCGGCGCCCGGGAAGCAGTGCTCCAGTTCCGCGAGCTGTGCGGTGTCCCGCTCCGAGACCACTCCGGTGAGCTCCTCCGCCTCGACCGCGAGGTCGGCGAGCGGGACGGCCGTCCCGTCCGGCACCGGCAGTGCGAGCGTGGCGGCCACCTTCGCCCTGGCACGCTCCAGGAACGTGCCGGCGAGGCGGTCGGGGAGCCCGGCCTTGCCATGGGCGGAGGTCTCGGCCAGGGGCAGCAGGTGCCAGGCCGACGGCTCCACCCGTTCGAGGACGTCGAGTACCGCGGCCTGCCACAGGTCGGCGACGACCGGGACCAGTGCCGAGTTCAGGATGCTCGCGGCGAAGCCCTCGCGGCTGACGATCGGGTCGAACTGCGAGTGCACCCGGGCCGAGACGGCCAGCCGGGCCACCGGCAGTCCCGCATGGACGTACCCCGTGGCCGCTCCGTCCATCGGCAGCGCCACGGCCACCGGAACGGTGGGGCCGAGCTTCTTGTGCAAGCGGCGCCACCCGGGCCGGGACGGGATCAACGTGTCGTAGACACGCCAGCGGGCGCCCCCGGTGGTCCGGGCCTCCCGCACCCGGACGGCGTGCTCCGCTCCGTCGACGGGCAAGCTCAGGGTCGTGACGTCCTGCCAGCTCAGCCGCAGGACCCTCTGCTCCCGGCCGGTGGGGTCGGCGGTCGCCACCGTGACCTGTTCGAGGTGGCGCAGGAAGAGCAGGGAGCTGTCCTGCCAGTTCTCGAACCACGCGAGGAGTTCCTCGGCCGCGAGGACCCCGGGGTCCAGCGGGATGCGGAAGACCGTCCATTCCCGCCCGGAGATGTCCGCGGGCAGGCGCGGGGGGTCGGCCGGTGCCAGGGTGATGTCGGTGAATCCGACGTGGTACGGGTGGCCGTGCACCTCCCAGGAGGTCGAGAGCATCCGCAGCGTCGTCAGGCCGATGCCGAACCGACCGGTGCTCGCGGAGTCCAGGCGCTTGCCGCTGATCCACGGCAGCCCGAGCCTCGGGATGTCGGCCAGGCGCAGGCCGCTGCCGTTGTGTGCGATCAGGAGCTCGGTCGGCAGCCAGTGGAAGCGGATCTCACGGGCTCCGGTGTCGTCGGCGTTCTGGACCATCTCGGAGAGCACCTGCAACCGGTCCGAGGAGAGCGTCTCGGCGCCCTCCTGGGCGCCCTCCGCTATCTGCCGGAAGAGCCCCGGTACCTCACGGATGCCTTTGTCGAACAGCCCGATGGCGCGGGCGGCCTCCTCCGGTGTCCGCGCCTCGATGCCCGGATCGGTCTTCCCCTCCAACAGGGCCCGTACGGCCTCGGCCAGTTCATCGTCATTCCCACCCCTGGTCACACTGCATCTCCTCTCCCCCCGGTACGGTCCTGGGGAAAAGGATCTGCACGGGAGCGGTGGTTCGAGTCCCCACCGTCCGAATCCGGCCACATGCCCGACGGCCGTGGACCCACCGATCGCAGCTGCCGACGGGCCGGGAGTGGGCGGGTCGTGGCCCGGTCCGGCCGCGACCAGGCACGCAACCCCGGCTGGATCGAGTACGGGAACAGCGATCGTTGTCAGTGGCACGTGCTACTGCGTTCCCCGTCCGCCCGGAGCACGGGCCCGGGGGCTCGCCTCGCAGTCGCCTCGACAGGCCTGTCCGGTTGTCCGACACCGTGCGGTGTCGGACAACCGGCGGTCAGTGGGCGGGCTTCCGGAGAACAGTCGCTGAAGACGTGTCCAGGACGCGGGCAAGTCCGTACTTGAGTCGCTTGGGTCGCTCAGTCGCTGCCCGCCGTCCCGTCAACCCACGACGAAACGGTCTCGCTCCCTGCACAAAAGCGCCCGTAGGAAGGGCAGCGACCCAAGCGACTGCCGGCCCAAGTCTCTGCCGGCATCCTGGACGAGAGCACTGCGCTTTTGGAATTCCCCGGGGACGGCCACCTGTGGCGCCCCGCTGACGGCCGTGGATGGTCCCCCGCCCGTGGCCAGAAGCACGCTCCGTGACGGTCCTCACGAAGGGTCCTCACGAAGGCTGTCGCGCAGCCGCAGCAGTTCGCGACGGCGGGACTGCGCCCGGACCAGGAGCAGTCCCGCGGTGGCAACAAGGGCGGCACCGGCCAATGCGACTGCCAGTGTCCCGGCCACGGTTCCGCGCACTGCGGCCACCGCGACCCCGGCGACGCCGGTCACCGCGGTCACCACCAGAGCGAGCCGGGCACCCAGCACCCGGTCCCGGGCGAACAGCGGCCGCCGCCTGCTCAGAACCCAGCCGGCGAAGGCGGCCCAGGCCAGCCCCACCGTGATCAGCCCGGCGAAGGCAACCTGAGTCCGCGCGGGGAGCGGCCCCGGCTCGGTTGCCCACAGCACCGCGACCAGCGCCGCCCCGCACCCTCCCGCCAGTCCCACGGCAACGTGCCGCATCCGCGAGCGCAGCGAGACCTCCGCCGCCAGCGCGCGCTCCAGCTCCGCCGGCACCTCCCGGGGTGCCCCGTGGCTCTGCTCGCTCATGCCTCGTATCCCTTCTCGATCAGGACGTCCCGCAACATGCGGCGGGCGCGGTGCAGCCTGCTCTTGACCGTGCCGGGCGGCACGCCCAGCACCTCCGCGCAGGCAGCCAGGGACAGATCCTGCAGGTGGAACAGGATCAGCGCTTCGCGCTCCAGCGGCGGCAGGTCGGAAAGGCCCGCTTCGATCTCCATCGTGTTCAGGACGCCGCTGGAGGAGTCGTCGTGATCGGCGACAGCCTCGCCCTCCGCGGCCGAGGGCGCCTGGGCCGTGTACGCCTGCCGCAGGTGGTCGACCACCGTGCGCCGGGCGATGGTGAACAGCCACGGGGCGAAACGCTCAGGCTGCCGCAGGCGCGGGAATCCGCGCACCACGGCAACCCACGCCTCCTGGGAAAGGTCGTCCGCGATGTCCGGGGATCCCACCATGCTCCGCACATAACGCCACAGCGGCGTGTGCCAGACGCGTACCAGCTCGCTGAACGCCTCCCGCTCCCCGAGCTGGCAACGCACCACCAACAGCAGTCCGTTGTGCCTGTCCTCGTCCACCCGCACCTCCTGGTCCCGCGCCGCGCGTCACCGGAACAGTCGGCATCCGGGGCAGAAAGGTTCACAGGGCCTTGAGCGGTCCGGTCGGACCCTCCTCACCGAGCCAAAAGACAGGCTCCCCGTGGCTAGCCAGCGATGCGGTGCCCGGCTCTGCCAGGGGCGCGGTCAACAGTCGCTTGGGTCGCTGAATCGCTGGCCGACATGTCGTTCATTGAACGACATTCCCGGGACGAGGGAAGGGAGCCCGATAGCCCGGCCTGGTTCAGCACCTGACGTACAGGCCGGAGCAGCGACCCAAGCGACTGTTGACCGGCGCCACGGCTCTACCTGGGACGACGCCCCTCTTCGGAGCCGGCTCTGCACAGGTCATCCCCCGAGAACGGTCGCTGGAGCTACCGAAGCGACCCAAGCGACTCGCTCCTGGCCTTCGGCCAGTCCTGACACGCCCGACACGCCGGGGAGAACGCCCCGAGAGACTCAGTCGCTTTCAGTCGCTGGGCTTCGGTCGCTCCACAAAACACCAGGTCAGAGCGCATTCACCCACCCGAACAGCGACCGAAGCGACTCAAGCTCGGGTATATGAAGACATTCCCGTGTGCGTGTGTGCGTCATAGACCCGGGCTACAGTCGCTTCAGTCGCTGTTCGCTGTGAAAGTCGCTCCTGACCTGCAAAAACGTCGGAGCGACCGAACCAGCGACTGAACGGGCTCAGTCGCTCCCCCAGGACTCGGTCGCTGAGTTTGTTCGTAAGCCCCGGTAGTAACGATTCACACGTCCCCGCTCGGCTAGTCTGTGTGAGCTATCTTCTGAACTTCGGTCGCTTCAGTCGCTGATCTGGGTCCTGCCAGTGCCCTGACCTGGCTTTTTACCCTCAGCGACCGAACGAGCGACTGAAGTCCGAGCAGCTACCGAACAAGGGGAAGGGACCAGCGTGACGGCGCCGATGGCCGTGGGGAGCGACCGAGCGGGCCGCCAGCCGGATGCGCTGGCCGTTGCCCGGTGGTGTGCCACCCAGGGATGGCCCGTCCATCCGCTCGCCCCCGGACGCAAGACCCCGCCCGCCAACTGCCGCCCCTGCCAGGAGTCCCCCCACTCCCCCACCGACTGCCCCTGCCCCGCCGCGGGCCGCTGGTGCCACGGCTTCCACGCAGCGACTCTGGACCAGGACGTCCTCACCGCCTGGTGGCGGATCAACCCGGACTTCGGCACCGCAGTTGCCTGCGGCCCGGCCGGCCTGGTGGTCATCGACGTCGACAGCCACACCGACGTCGTCCCCGCCCGCGACCGCATCCTGCCCGGGATCCCGATCCACGAGGACGTCGACCTCGACGGGCTCGAGAACGGGTACCACACCCTGGCCCTGCTGGCCGCCCTCCGCAGGGCTCCCGACCCGACCACGGACGAGGGCACCCTGCGCGTACGCACCCCCTCCGGCGGCCAGCACATCTGGTACCAGGACCACGCCGACCGCCGGTTCGCCTGCTCCACCGGATCCTCCGCGGGCCGTGCCCTGGCCTGGCAGGTCGACGTCCGGGCGCACGGAGGCTACATCGTCGCTCCCGGGACCGTGACCGCGGCAGGCGCCTACACCCCGCTCCCCGGAGCCAGGACCCCTGCCCCCCTGCCCGAGTGGCTCGCCGAGGAACTCGTCCGCACCGGACACCTCCAGGACCGTCCCGGCCGACCGAGCGTGCCGCAGCCGGCCGTCCCCGACCGTGCCCGCCAGGCCGTCGTCGCCGCGGGCGGGGGCAAGAAGGGTGCGGAGAAGGTGCTCGACACCGTGCTCCAGGACGTCACCGACTGCGCCAACACCCCCGAGGGCGCCGGCTTCACCGGCAAGCTCAACCGTGCCGCCTACACCGTGGGCGGCCTGGTCTCGGCCGGCCACCTCACCCACGCCGTCGCCGAGCAGCTCCTCCTCGACGCGGCCCGCACCGCCCGTCCCGCCCAGGACAGGCACAACTCCGCCGTCATCCGTTCCGGCCTGGCAGCCGGCACCCGGCAACCCCTCCACATCGGGAAGGTCCGCGGATGACCGACAGCACCCGCCGCAAGAGGACGGTCTTCGACCCCGTGGCCACGGCGCAACAGATCCTGGACTACCCGCCCGTCCCGGGCCCCGCCCACCCCCCGTGGCACGGCACCGCCGTCCAGGAGAGCCTCCTCGACCCGACGCCGACGACAGCGGCTCCCGTGGTACCGCAGGCGGCGCCGGAGCCCGCACAGGCCTCTGCGACAGGCCCGCAGGCGACCGCGCACGGCCTGCTGCCCGACTCGCTCTCCGACCGCGGCAACGCCAAGCTCTTCGTCCACCTCTACGGAAGCGACTACCGCCACGTCCCCGGCCTCGGCTGGTACCGGTGGTCCGCCCACCGCTGGCAGCTCGACGAGGACGACACCGTCCTGTGGGCGGCCGGCGAGATGGCCGAGAGCATCGCCACCCACGACTCGCGCGGCCTCTACACCAACACCGACCTGCGCCGGCACCGCCGCCGGGCCCTGTCCACCTCCGGCATGAACGCCATGCTCACCCAGGCCAAGTCCGCCCCCGGCATGGTGCTCAACGCGGCCCTCCTCGACGCCGACGCGTACGCCCTGTGCACCCCCGGCGGCGTGGTCGACCTGCGCACCGGCGCGATCGTCCCGCCGGACCCGAAGGTCCACCACCACTCGCGCTCCACCACCCTGGCCCCGGCCCGGATGCCCACCCCGCGCTGGAACCGCTTCCTGACCGACACCTTCGGCGACGACAAGGAAGGCCGCCAGACCCGCGACTTCCTCCACCTGCTGCTCGGCTACTCCATCAGCGGCGACGTCGGCGCACAGGTCATGCCCTTCCTCTACGGCCAGGGCAAGAACGGCAAGTCCGTCCTGCTCGACGTCATGATCCAGCTCCTCGGCGACTACGCCGACGCGGCCCCGCCCGGCTTCCTCATGGCCAAGACCTTCGACGGCCACCCCACCGACCTCGCCGAGCTCCACGGCCGCCGCATCATCGTCTGCTCCGAACTCAAGCCCGGCGACCGCTTCGACGAGGCCCGGGTCAAGCTGCTCACCGGCGGTGACAAGATCAAGGCCCGCCGGATGCGCCAGGACTTCTTCTCCTTCGAGCCCACCCACAAGCTCTGGCTGCTCGGCAACCACCGCCCCGAGGTCGGCACCGGCGGCTTCGCCTTCTGGCGGCGCATGCGCCTGATCCCGTTCGAACGGGTCGTGCCCGAGGAGCGCAAGATCGACAACCTCGCCCACGTCCTCGTCGCCGAGGAAGGCCCCGGGATCCTGGCCTGGCTCATCGAGGGCGCCCGCCGCTACTTCGCCGGGGAGAAGGACCTCGCCGGCCCCCAGGCCGTCCAGACCGCCACCACCGCCTACGCCGAGACCGAGGACCACGTCGGCCGCTTCCTCAAGGAGGCGTGCGTCACAGGCGAGGGCATGCGTGCCGAACAGTCCCAGCTCTTCGGCGCCTACACCCGTTGGTGCGGCTTCGAGGGGGCCAATCCCGTATCCGGGCGTGCCTTCGCCGCACGAGTTCGCGAGACACTGGGTATGACATCTCCCAAGGAGATGGTCCTGTCCAACAGCCGCAAGTACTACCCGGGCATCGGCCTGATCACCGACGACACAGAGGAGCACAACGCGTGAGCGCGCTGATCGACCCGGCCGAGCTCGCCCACGAAACCGACCTCGTCTGGCTGGAGGACACCTCCGACCTCGACTACGTCCGTCAGTCGCTGGACCGCCTCACCACCCGCCGCGGCCGCCCGGCCTACCACCGCGACGGCCGCATGGTCGGCTACGCGATCCTCGGCCCCGACGCCAAGTCCTCGCGGGCCTCCGGCACCTTCCGCCGCCGCGTCTTCTGGCTCCTGCCGCACGACCGCGACCAGGACCCCGAGGGCCTCTACACCACCGGCGCCCCCTCCGAGGCCGTGGACCCGCGCACCGTCGCCCCGGGCGTCAAGGGCTACAAGACCGAGCGCTCCGAGGGCGGCCCGGCCTCCCCCGCCATGCTCGAACTGGGGATAACGCTTCCGAAGGCCTGACGGCTTGGGGACGTGGGGGCGGGAGAGGGGCGGCTCGTTGTCGAGCCGCCCCTCGCTCATGTACGAAGCGGAACTCGGCGGATGAGACTCGGAGGCCGGCCCACGCGGGCAGGCGCTGGGAAGCCGTTCTGTTTTGACGGGGAGCTCTGGCTCCGGCTGAACGGGTTCAAGTGGCCCCACTTCTGGGCCGTGTGGGTGATGGTGGGAGCGGTCTCCGGAAGGAACGGTTCGGGGTGGCCCCACCCTCGACCGGGTGAGGCGTCAGGGCGGGCACCGCTGTGTTCGATGCGGGGCGCCTGGGAGCGTCGGAGCGGAAGCCGGCAGCCGTGTCGGGGCCGATGGTGAGTCGGGACCAACGGCGGTCGTCGGCTGATAATCCGTTTGGAAGGGCGTCGGGTGGGTGCTACCAATTCCAGGTGACTGTGTTCGTGTGTGCGGCCTGTGATCGTCCGATCGCGGGGCCGTTGACCAAGCTGCCCGAGGTGCCAGCGCGTTCGATGGATCAAGGGTTTCCCAAAGCGGACGGATCACGTCGGGCTACTCCCACCCTGCCACTCGGCTTCTTCGCTCTGGAACCCGAGCCGTGGGGCGCCCCGCTCGTCCCCTCCGACGAATGTCGGGAAGTCTTCGCCGGCGGGCCCTGCCTCGGTGACCCGGACGGCGACGGATTCCTGGTGTCCGCAGGCCCCCGGAGCACGGTCGTCCTGCACCCGCAGGACGCACCGGGACTCCAGCCGCATCCTGACTGGAAGAAGCATTCCGGGGGATGCTGCGGCCTCGACGGCCAAAGCGGTATGAACCAACTGTGCCCCTGCGGTGTGGAGGTGGGCACGCTGATCAGCGAGTGCAACACCGCCTACGAACTGCACCTGGACCCTGGCCGGGTGCGCTCGACCACAGACTGAGCCGGCGAGCCGCCTGCCCGTGGCCGCCACCCTGGCCTTGGCCGGTCCCGCTGATCTGTGCGGGTTGTCGAGGGCTTGTGTTCAGGCGGCAGCTACGGCGGCCTGGCGCTGGGCAGCGGTGCCGGCCAGGCGGAAGGACTGGGTTTCGGTCTCGATGATGTGGGCCTCGAAGGTGAGCCGGTCGACGATCGCCTGGCAGAGCCGCTTCTCGGTGAAGGTCTGGTCCCACTCGGTGAAGGGCCGGCTGGAAGCGATCGCTACGTGCGGACTTCACAGAATCGCGCTTGATCCAATTTTCGGTGGCCGCCGTCGCCGAACCTCGATCGCCGCGAGTGGGAGACCGGCAACACACCCAGAAGTTGAACCAGATCCCGGTCTCGTGAGCACCGCCAGCGGGGGAGACTGTCGGTGCCGCCCAGCACTATCGCGGTATGCATACCGAGATGGCAGACGCCAGCGCCCACCCAGGCCGGAACTTCCATGCTCTGGTCGAGGCCGGCGCTGTGCTGTACATCGCAGAGTACGACGAGCTGAATGCCCTGAAGGTAGGTGTCACAAGCCGGGCCAGTCGCACCAGCCGGGTTCGACGGCATGCCCGACACGGGTGGCGCACGACGGCTGAGATCGTCTTCGACGACGGACGGCAGGCCTTCGTCGCGGAGCAGGCCATCCTGGCGTTCCTGCGAGCGTGCGGTGCGCGGGAAACCCTCAGGCAAGACCAGCTGCCACAAGGCGGCTACACGGAGACCATCGCCTTCTCCCGACAGGCGGGCCTAAGTGCCGATCAACTGCTCGCGATCGCTCGAGTCGCCACCGGGATTGTGAAAGCCACCCGGAGCGCGCCCTACACACTCCGGGCGACGGTCAATCAGCTGGAGTCAGCCGTTGCTGAAGCAACCGAGGAAGTCCGGTCTCTGCGCCGCGCCGGCCGTCGGCGGGAGGCAGACAAGTTGGCCGCCGAGGTGAGGACTCAACTCGAACAGATCGCCAAGTGGTGCGACACCATGATCGACGCCGTACAGGGCCGACTGGCCGTCTCGACCACACCGGAGTAGGCAGGGCCTGCGGCTGCGGGTCGACCACCCTCCACCGGCGGCGAGCCGGAAACCTCCACAGACCCACGGAGATCGTTCACGGAACGGAACTTGAGTCAGAACCTGTTCTCGCGGACAGAGCCACACTGACAGTCGTGACGGACAAGGTCCGTCCGACAGCCCCTCCCCCGCTCCCGAAGGGCTCCGAGGCGCCGCACCACCCACCGTGCCCGGTGGACACAGCGGAGGTGGCGCTGCTCCTGAGATCGAGCAGCGTCCGACCGAACCAATCACGAGAACCGGCAGCGTCTCGTGATCGCGAAGCCCATCGCTCGGAGGTGGCCCGGGCTCGCGCACGTTCGTGTCTGTTTCCCGCCGGACAACGGCCTCACCTGCTGGTTTTCTGAGGGGCATGTCCAACGCAAGCAAGTCCTCGCTCTTCCGATCCCTCCACACGCCCGCTCGCCCACTCGCACTCGCGAACGCCTGGGACGTCGCCAGCGCCCGCGTCATCGAAGCCGCAGGGGCGACCGCGATCGCCACCACCAGCGCCGGGGTGGCCTGGTCGCTCGGCGCCCCGGACGGGGACCGCGTCCCCCGGGGCCCCGTGCTGGACGCCATCGCCCGCATCGCGTCGGCGGTCACCGTTCCGGTGACCGCCGACATCGAAGCCGGCTACGGACAGAACCCCGCCGAGGTCGCGGAGACCGTCACGCGGGTACTGGAAGCCGGCGTGGTGGGCATCAACATCGAGGACGGCATCCGCCCCCCGGGCACGCTCGTCGACCGGCTCGCGGCCGCCCGCGGTGCAGCGCAGAGGGCGGGCGTCGACCTGTTCGTCAACGCCCGCATCGACACCTACCTGCTCGGACTGGGCGACCCCGCCACCCGGCTGCAGGACACACTGGGACGGGCACGCTCCTACATCGACGCCGGGGCAGACGGGATCTTCGTCCCCGGCGTCACGGACCCCGGCGTCATCAAGGACCTGGCCGCAGGGCTGACGGTCCCCCTCAACATCATGGCGGGGCCGGGCACCGTGCCGGTGGACGAGCTGGGTGCCCTCGGCGTGGCCCGTGTCAGCCTCGGTTCGAGCGTGGCGCAGGCCGCCTACGCCGTGGCACGGCATGCGGCGCTCGAACTGCACCGCGTCGGCGGCTACGACTGCCTCCGGCAGAGCATCGACTACCCGGAGCTCAACAGCCTGTTCACCGCGACCGGCTGACCACCCCCGGCTGCACGCCCGGGGCAGTCCGGACGCGGTGTGCCCTGCTCCCTCGGCCCTCCCCGCGAGCGCGTGCCGTCAGCCGCCGGTGGGGGGTTTGGGGAGTGCGCGGTGGGCGTACCAGGCCTCGCGGGCCTGGGCGCGAGTGCCGGTCGGGTTCGTACGGTGCCAGGCGCTGGTGAAGCGGTTGAACTCGAACTGCTCCCCGATCTCGCGGGGCCGGAGTATCTCCGGGCGCGTGGAATGCCAGTGGGTCACCGCATCGGCCAGGGTCAGGCCGGCTCCCCGGGCGATGAACTCGCGCATGAAGGCGTCGAAGTGGAAGCCGGGGCCGATCGTTCCGACGAAGTACTCCCGTAGGACCTGGCTGCACCGCTGGCCCGGCGGGATCACCGTGTCGCCGTCAACGGGCGCGGCCAGCTGCGCGGTCGCCCGGGAACGGCCCGCCGGGGTGGCCGGTAGCGGCAGGCCGTCCAGTGCCGCGGCGAGCCGGGCGGTGAGCGCCGCCTTTCCGCCGTGCCGCGCGACGTCCATCGAGCGGGCGAGAACCGTCAGCTCGTCCAGCGTCCAGTACCAGCGCAGCAGTTCGTCGCCGGTGAGGCCGGCCGTCAGCGGGGGCCTGGACTCGATGATTGTCGTACTGGTGTTCCGGCTCTCGATCACGGTCGTGATTCTGCCGGATCCTGTTCAGGGGGTCCGTCCCCGCACTCTCCCTCCCCCGTCACCTCTCCCCCATTGGTTGCAGGCGTTGCTTCGAGGCTGAGGGCGGACGATTTTCCGCGGAAAATTCCACGGCCCCGGGAGAGACGGCGTCGTCGGTGCACGCAAGGACGCCCGCGCCTGGCCCGCCGTCCGCCCTGCGGGCCGAACCCGGCTCCGTCACCTTCACTCCGGAAGGGGAGCGAAGGAGGGCGACAGCCCGCTGAGTGGTTCGCGGGATGGTCTGCTCGTCAGGCCCCGGCGCGACTTCCCCTGACAACAGCAGGGCCTTCCCCGGCTGCCATCCGCGGCGCCGAGGAAGGTGTTCCGTCACACGTCCCGCTCACCGAACACGCGGACCACCCATTCGTCGAGCCGGATGCCGAACGCCACCGCCGAATCGATCCCCGAAGCCGGAAACGTCCCGGCATCGTCCACGCCGGCGAGATGGTCGACGTCGGCCCAGCCGCCTCGGAACAGCACCACCGACAGCTGGGTCTCCTCGGGACCGGAGACAAGAACCCCCACCGAGTCGGGATCGGCCACCCGCGTCCTGTCCGTCTCAAGGCGCTGCGGCCACGGCGCCGTCTCGTCGCGCCACGTCATCTCGCCCACCACGAGACCAGCGGCCCGCCAACCGGACGTCCGCGCCGCCACCTCCGCAGCCGCCTCGTCGAGATCCACGATCGTCTCCATGGGGTGGAGCATGGCCGACCCAGCCGCGGTCCTCCACCGAATTCCGCCCGTACGACAGGCGGGTGCTGCCATGCGTGACTGGTTGACGGTCAGATCCGACTTCCCGGGTGCCGTGCATTCCAGGCTCGGATGACGGCGGCTCGCTGGTCCTCAAGACCGACGACGTCTCCGGGCTCGGCCGGGGCGAAGATGTCGACGATCTCAGGGGGCTCGCCTTGAAGGTCCGGAAAGCGGACGTACGCGTGCCGTCCGTTACTGAACTGGCGCAACTGTCCCGACGGATGAACGTCAGGACGGGCTCCCTGGCAGCAGAGCAGACGGCCGTCGCGCTCCAGCTGCCGCCGGGCCTGGGCGAGGCAGTCGAGGTAGTCGGTTCCGCTGATCTCGGTGAGAACATCGTCGTCGAGGAGCGCGATGAGTGCGCCGGAAGGCGGACCGATGCGAAGGACGACAGGTCGGAGGAGGCCGTCCGGGTCCACGGTCCGAAGGCTCACTTCGTCGATCCAGCTCGCCGGGGAGATGCTGCTGTTCGAGGTGCTGTCCTCGCCGAGACCACTGTTCATGCCGACGATGATCGCCGCGGGAAGCCGACTCGGGAAGGGTTGGGCAGTCGGGAGGAGGACCCCGGATCCTCTCCTCGGCCGTCGGCGCCGCTCCGCGGATGCAGCCGGACGATTTTCCGCGGAAAATTCCCAGCCGCAGAATGCGCACCGTCAGCGCCGGACCGTCGAACCGACCGACCGGGCCGGCTCCCTGTTCACCAGCATCCGACGTGGGAGTCAGTGGTGCTTCGGTGAGTCGTGCGCTTCCCGGCTCTACCGTCCGGCGGCGACCGGTCATGCCTCCCCGGTACACCTCGTCGGCCTCAACCCCCGGTACCACGCGACTGCTCGCTGCCCCCGGACCGGCGGATCGATCCGGGACCGGCGGAATGGCCGGGAGGCAGGGGACCCACTGCACCGCTGCCCTGGTCGGCCCGGTCGGCCCGGTCATCGGGGCCCGGTGGAGGATTCCGATTTTCCGCGGAAAATCCTGCATCACCCTCGAACCCTCCCCGGGACGACGGCTTCCGGGGCGCCGAATTTTCCGCGGAAAATTCTGCACGCGGATCGCGGGTCACCCCCGGCGGACCCGAGCCGGTACGGAGAGGTGGGCCAGGCGCGCCGACTTCCCCTCGGATGTCACGGGTGTGTCGTCGCGGGAGCGAGTACCCGTGCTCAACTCCGGGACCTGGCCCCACTCCCCCGGTGGTGTCAGCCGAGCATCCGGCGCGCCGTCTCGCGCAGCTGGTCGTCACGGTGCCGCTGGGCCGGGAAGCAGGTGCCGTACTCGCGCAGCAGTCGGCGTTCACTGGTCGCCCAGTGCAGCAGCTGCGGCCGGAGGTCGGACGGATAGGGAGGCCCGATCCGGTGGACTGCCTGAAGGGCCCGCACACCCACGGGGCGGGACGGATCCAGCAGCGCGGTCAGACCAGGGAGCGCGACGGACGGATCGCCGGTGATCCGCCAGTGGGCCTCGGCGGCGTGCAGCCGGGTCCAGTCGTAGCCGTCGTCCAGGTAGCACTCGATCAGCGGCAGCAGGGGAGCGGCCGCATCGCCCAGGCGTCCTGCCTCCTCCAGCCGCCGACTGTCCTCGGCGAGCTGGTGTGCCAGCAGGCGCAGGACAGTGCCCGGATCGTCGGTGAGGAGGGCGGTGGTGACGGCTGCCGCGGCCGCGAGCTCGTCATCGGTTGCGCGGGTGAGGGCTTCCAAACGGTCGAGGAGTCCGGAGTCCCGGATCGCCCAGTCGCCGAAGCGGCGGACGAGGGTCTGGGTGGGGCGGTCGCGCAGCAGGCGCGTGAGGTCGGGCAGATGGGTGCGGGCCTCCTCGACGGAGAGAGCGTCGTAGAGGCTGTCCAGGTGGGTGGCGTCCCGGTGCCGCAGGGCGAGGCGCTGGTGCTCGGGGTCGCGGGTACGGAGAGCGAGCGCGGCCAGTGCCTCCGGCGCCGGGTCGGGAACGTGGGTGAGGAGCCGCGGATCGCCGAGCTGACCGAGGATCATCTGGGCGCGGCGGCCGGCGAGGGTGTCGGTGTGGACGTGGGGGAGGAGGTTGTCGGCGAGCGCCGGGTCGGGGCGGGAAGCCCCGAACAGGTACTGGGAGATCACGTCGAGCAGGCCGCCGAGGTCCCAGCGGTCGGGCTCGTGGCGGAGGGCTTCGGTGAGCAGACTGACGGTCTCGTCCTCGCGGTCGCGCCACATCGCCGACAGGTGTCGGGCTCGGCGCGTGCCGCGGCCCTGGTGGTCCCCGTGGGTGATCCATCCGCGGGCCACCGCCGCCAGGGCGTACGCGTCCTCGGTCAGGATCCAGATGCGTTCGTCGGTGTTGCCGATCCCCGGGACGAACTCACCGGCACTGACGTCGAAGCCGGGGTCGCCCCCGGCCTCGGCCAGGACAGCGACCACGTCGGCCGGGTAGGGCGCCTCTGAACGTTCCAGCAGGGCCAGAGCGCCGGCGGCGCGGACGGCCGGCATCGGGTCCGTCAGGGCCGACCGGAGGCGGCGGCGGGCGGCATCGCCGTCCGGGTCGAGCAGCGTCAGGACGGTGAGCGCCTCGGCGCGGACAGCGGCGGCAGGGTCGGAGGTGCAGCGAGCGGTCAGCTCGCGCAGGACAGCGGGGACGGTCTCGCCGGTGGCACGGCGGGCGACGCGCACCATGTTGCGGCGCACCATCGGGTCGTCGTCGCGCAGCAGGTGCAGCAGCCCGGCCACCTCGGCCGCGATCCGGGCACACCCCTGCACCTCGTCGTCGTACTCCGGCTCGGCTTCGGTGCCGCCGCATCCGGCCAGGGCGGCGAGCAGGTCCGCCCGTTCGTGGCGGGTGTGCGTCGCTGCGTGGGCGAGGAAGGGAACGGCCGTCACCGCGGCCGATGACACCGACCCCTGGTGCAGTGCCCGGCCGAAGAACGCGGACAGCGCCTTGTCCGCCAGGTGCCGATCGTCGGAGTACAGGGCGCGTATCCAGCCGGGGACGTCGCTGCCGTCGCCGAAGGCGTGTCCCAGAGACGGCCAGTCGATCATGTGCAGCTCTTCAGGTGATCTCACACCGGCACACTCCAAGTACGGGCACGGACAGTGCCCGCGGCCGCGACTCCGGCCGCGACTCCGGCCGCGACGAGGGGCTGGCGAGTGCGACCCGGATCGGCTCGACGCGGTTCCAGTCCCTGCGCCGAGGGGCCGCCCGTTTCGCCGCCTCACCGATTTTCCGCGGAAAATTCTGCGGCTCTCGTCTGGCCGAAGTCGTCCGTCTCTGTCATCGGTCGGCCCGCCGACCGGCCATCAGGAGAGTCGGCCGGTACCCGGGGGATTCATCTCGGGAGCCTTCAGACGGTTGAATGCCCGGGTGGTGAACTGGACACGGATGTACGACTGCCACGGGGACGTCGATCGCGTTCCCGAGCTTCTGGACCGCGTGGAGCGCGAAGGCGATGCCGAGGCGTGGACGGAGCTCGGGTACCGGCTGTGCCTGGAAGGCGACCTCGTCTTTCCCGCGAGCTTCGCAGCCCTTCCCCGCCTCGTGCGGCTCGCATCGAGCGATCAGCGGGCGCGCGCACTGGCCGGCACGATCGTACGGCGCGCGGCAGGGCACCACGGCTGCGACGATCTGTTCGCCGACTGCGCCGGGACGATCGCCGAGTTCCATGTGCTGCTGGACCGGTACCTGACGTCGCGGCCGAACGACTACCTCGCGGCGTTCCTCGACCTGCTGGCGGTCAACGCGCAGTACCACTGGAGCGCCGCCCTGGGGGACTTCACGGACGACTTCTACCACCTGGCCTGCCCCCACTGCGGTGCGGAGGTGACGATCGCCATCGGCGACCACGGGCGCTACTCGGCGATCCGGGAGTGGAACCTGGGCGACGTGGAGCGACACGACCTGCGGCCGGCGGCCGGTGAGGAACTCTCGGGGACCGGCCGCTGGATGCACGACACTGCCGTCCGGGACGGGCAGGAGGCACTCGCCGCCGGGATCCGGTATCTGTTCGGCCGTGCAGAATGCCCACGCTGTGCCAGCGTGTTCAACATCGCGGACGAGTACACGTCCGCCGAATGCCCCGGCCCGTAGCGATCGGCCGTCCAAGCGCTGGGTTCTCGCAGGAGCCGGCAGAACGACAGGGGCAGGCGCCAACAGCAGCCCGAGCTGTACCGAACGGTCACCCTGCCGGGCAGCTCTCGACAGGCGGGCACGATTTTCCGCGGAAAATTCCTCGTGCCCAGTGCGGCCACGACGGTGACGTGTCCGGCCTCCATCCGCACGGGCGCCTCAACCGGGACCCGGACACCCCGGCTCTGCCCGAGGCCCTCCGGATGCCTTGGAATTTTCCGCGGAAAATCCTGAGGCATCCGAAGGACGGCGGGGCAAGGCGGTCCGAGCAACCGCGGAGCACTGTGCGGATGGCCAGGGCTGAGACGCCGGCGTTCCCGCCGCAGCCGGTTCCATGGGGCATCCGCCAGGGCGGGCCGATGCACTCCTGGCCCGGGCTACAGGCTCCGGGCCTCAGACGTCACGGCGCCAGCGGTCGCCGGCGAACCGGTTCAGCGCGACCTCCAGGTCGAGCGGCACCATCTCGGTGGGGCCCAGCTCCCACACCCGGACCCAGCCGTCCGAGGTGGTACGGAACCGCGGCGACTCCCGTCCGGGCATCGGCTTCATCACGAGGTAGTACGAGCTGATCAGACCGAAGGAGCCGGACTCCCTGTTCCTGTGGGACCGGATCCTGAGTACCCGTACCTCCGCCACGTCCTCCCACCGCAGCCGCAGCTTGCGGCCACCATCGAGCTCCACGCCCTTGCCGTCGATGCGCAGTCGCGTCGCGACAGCCCGCAGGGCCAGTGCCCCCAGGACCAGGACGCAGAGCGCGCCGAGCAGTACGGGCCCTTGGCGCACCAGCAGCAGCCAGGTCCGGTACCAGTCGTCCCGGAAGCCCGAGCCCGAGGACATCGGGGAGACCACCAGGAGGAACACGACGACCGGCGTCAACAGATCGAATGCCAACGCCCGCAGGGCCCCGAGGCTCCGCACGCTGCTCCTGAGCACCACCTCGCGCGGTCCTGCGGAACCGGCGGGCATATCGCCCGGCGCCCCGTCGGTGAGCCGCGATCGCAACTCGGCGTGCCGGAACTGGTAGACCCCGCCGACTCGCCGCAGCACGCCCAACCGACGGCCGTCCTCAAGGAAACCCAGCAGGTCCCGTGGCAGACGTCGTCTACCCGCCAGGATGAGGCACGTGGCGGTCCAGCGGCCCCATCGGCTGAGGCCCATCAGCACCGCGGCCGAGCACGACCAGCTGATGACGAGGCCGCCACCGATGAGCAGCGGATCGCCGTCGAGCCAGTGGAAGAACGCCACTGAGGTGCCCGCGACGGCCGGCGCGACCAGTGCGGATTCGACCAGGGCGATCCTGCGCTCGTCGCGCAGCAACTGCCTCGGCCTGGCCGCCATGTCGAACTCGGTCGACCGCGTCAGGAGCACACCGGAGAGGAGGGGAAGCAGGAAGACGCACAGGCTTGCCGATGTGGTGCCGGGCAGGGCCACACCGACGGCTGTCGAGGCAGCGGCCGACGCGGCCAGGAGCACCCGGCCGCCGATTCCCGCCGCCGGCCTTCGTGGGCGGTTGTCGAAGCCGCTGAACAAGTGCCTGGTGATGACCCGTCCGAACGCCGTGGCGATGATGGCGACCGCGGCGACGGCCCCGAGCGCCTGGCCCACCCCCGGGATCCCGAGCCCGGGTCGCGGGGGAGCGGCCCCCAGGAGGGTGGCCAGTCCTGCGATCGCGTAGCCGGCCGCAGTGCCGCAGACGCCCACGACGACGAGGACGACGGCGCCCCAGACGCCCGGCTCGGTCAGCAGGCTCCGCAGCTGCCACCATGCGATGTCATGGGTGCGCCGGCGGTGGAGGTCATCGGCCAGGAAGCGGAAGTACGCGGGCGCGCAGTCGGGCCTCCAACGGGGCACCGGCCCGGGGAGGTAGGAGGGCCGCGGCCCTTGCGCGCAGACGGCAGGGATCAGCCCGTCCAGGAGATGGCCCTCGATGTCCGCCTGCGTGGGGAGCAGCGTCGCATCGAGCAGTTCCCGAGGATCGGACTCCTTCGGCGCGTACACCGTCGCCGCGAGCCAGAGCATCAGCGGAGAGGACAGGGCGGTGGCGACCGGGCCCTCGGGGTCGCCCTCCATGGCGTCGAAGAGAGCCTGCCAGGGGCCGAGCCGGTCCCGATGGCACATCTGGGCGAGGTAGGCCCTGCCGGCCTGCGGCGGGACGGGGCGGGCACGCAGAACGGGCACACCGCGCAGCACCGGCGAGGAGTCCACGGCATGCCGGTACGCCTCCGGCCGGGACGTCAGGACCAGGGGGTCCTTGCTGCCGAGCGCGCGCTTCAGTGCTTCCACCGCGTTCGTGCGAGCCAGCGGCAGCAGTTCGTCGAAGCCGTCGAGCACGGGAACGATCCGCCGACTCCGCACCAGGGACTCGACGGTGGGCCGATCCAGACCTGCCACGAGATCCCCGTAGTCCTCGCCGATACGTCTGACGACCCAGTCCTGGATGCTGATCCCCGGCTCCCACTCGGACATCGACAGGATGACCGGGACGCTCTCCCGCGAGCCGGGGACCCTGGCTCTGGCTTCCAGCAGTTCGACCACGATCAGGACGACCAGGGAAGACTTTCCCGCCCCGCCAGGACCGGTGACCACCAACTGGTGCGGTGCGAGCGCCCGGAGTCGAGCGACCACGTCCTCGAACCCGAGCTGCTCAGGCACCCCCCTGTGCGAGTCGCTCCCGTGAGGTTGCTCCAGCTCCCACGGAACCAGCATCGGAACCCGCTCCCGCAGACCGCGGACGTTGGCCTCGTCACGCCACTGCTCCAGGACCTCGCGGGCCAGCCCGTCCAAGGCGCTTTCCTCGGCGTCGGCGGGGGCCGGCTCTCCCTGGCGGGGCGCGAGGACGGAGCCGATGTGGACGGCGCCGATGTTCCTCGCCTGGATCAAGTTCCGAGGCGATCCCTCGTTGTGGTTGTGCACCTCTCCAGTCACGGCGACATGCTGTCAGGCCGGCGCCTGTGCGCGAGGGGCTTCCGGTGGACCGGCTGAGGCTCCTCGATGCTGTGCGGGCACCGGTTGGAGACCGATGACCTCGGCTGATCATGGAATTCCACGCCGGGCGACTTTTGCAGCGAACGCGGAGAACACAAAAGACTCATGTAAACAATTAATAGACATTGCATGGCCGGGCGTGCCCTGCTCGAGCCACGGACCCCACGAAGCCGACGGCGAGTCCAGGCTCGGGCCCGGGGCCGAGCCCGGCTGTCACTTCGACGGCCGGACTCCGCATCCACGAGGATGCGGAGCACTCGTGCCGGGCCGCCGGGACCGATGCGCCGGTGACGACGAGTGGCCTCCGACCGCGGTGTACGCGTGGCTCGTCTGCCGCGAGCGCGCCCTCCACCCCCACCGGGCGGCGGGGCGCTGCGCTTCGAGCCCACCGCCTGGCCCTGGCCGACCACTCGGCGTGCATCCAGCGGCTGCTCCGATCGGCGCAACGGGCTGACGCGCGAGCAGTTCGCGCAGGGCGGCGGCGACCTCAGCCGGTGATTCCTCCACCGTGAAGTGCCCGTAGGCGGCGGTCGCGTGCTGCAGACCCTCGGCTGGACGCCGCCCAGGACCCCACCGCCACCGCCGCCCGGCTGTGGACCAGGCCACCACCGCCCTGAAGACCCGCGGCAGCCGATCCCCGCGCGGCCGGAACAGTCCCCGCGAGCGCGGGGCCGACCCGCCGGCCTCCCCGTGGAACCCAAGATCCGGGGAGCAACCCCCGCGAGCGCGGGGCCGACCGCCGGGTCCGGGGCGGGCGGGACGACGTGGAGGAGCAACCCCCGCGAGCGCGGGGCCGACCACGGAGACTTTGCCGTTGCGGGCGTCCGCGAAGAGCAACCCCCGCGAGCGCGGGGCCGACACTTCCTGAGCTGCGGTGATGCGTTTCAGTAGGCGCTGGTTGATTCAGTTCGATTCGGTCGGCGATCCGTCGTGGTGCTCATGTGGTGACGTCATCTCTTCGATGGGCTGGGCGGGTTGTCAGTGCTGGGTCCTAGGCTCGTGAGCGTACTCGTTCATGGAGGTTCAGGACGATGGTTGAGGACCGCTGGCGCTTGTACCCGCCCGAGGCCAGGGGCTGGCTCGGGGCGTTGTGGGGCAAGTCGGCGGGGCGGGCCGGGGGGACTGCCAA
The DNA here is from genome assembly GCF_053612025.1 of Kitasatospora sp. NPDC054768. Classification (NCBI taxonomy): domain Bacteria; kingdom Bacillati; phylum Actinomycetota; class Actinomycetes; order Kitasatosporales; family Streptomycetaceae; genus Kitasatospora; species Kitasatospora sp. NPDC054768. Next base: position 12,273 of record NZ_JBSHBN010000036.1, on the reverse strand, counting down.
CCTGCTGTTGTCGCACATGCTGGACACCGCGGCGGTGGCGGAGATCGTGTGGGACCGTTACCTTCCAGCGGTCACGCGGCGGCGTCTGGACGCCGTCGCCGGGGGGGCGGGGGATGGGGCGGCGTCTGTTCGCGTGGCTGTGCGGGATTCATGACTGCGGCAAGGCCGTGCCCGCCTTCCAACGCCTTGACCCCGCCGGGGAGGCCGCCGTCCGCGGGTCGGGCCTGTCCTGGAACAAGTACGCGGTGAACTCGGAGACCTGGCGGCACGACAAGGCCGGCGGCCGTCTGCTGCGGGCTGTGCTCGCCGACGCGGGGTGGGCGGAGGAGCAGGTCGAGTGGGTCTGGCCGTTGGTCGCCGGCCACCACGGCCGATTCCCCGCCCTGGGCCAGTTGCCTCCGAAGAAGGCGGACCTGCAGGGGAAGGGGCCGTCCTGGAAGCTGGCTCAGTCGGCGCTGGTGGAGGTGTTCTCCCGGGAGCTCGGCTTCGAGGGAGAGTCACGGTTGGCCGCGGTGGAACCTGTCCTGGTGCCGGGGCGTGCGGTGCAGCTCCAGCTGTCCGGCTTCGTGGTGATGGCGGACTGGATCGCCAGCGATGAGCGGCATTTCGCCGGGGTGTTGGACCTGGCGGCGGTGACGATGCCGCAGGCGCGGCAGCGGGCCGCGGCGGCGTGGGAGCGGCTCGGCCTGCGTGGTGGGTGGGGAGTGTTGCCGGTACCGGTCCGGAGACGTTCCGGGACCGCTTCGGCCACGGGCCCAGGCCCTCGCAGGAGTTGGTGCTCGACGTGGTGCGCCGGATGGGCGGGGCGGGCCTGGTGATCGTCGAGGCGCCGATGGGGGAGGGGAAGACGAAGGCGGCGCTGGCGGCGGCCGAGTTGATGGCCGCGCGTCACGGTGCGGACGGGGTGTTCCTGGGCATGCCGACCCAGGCGACCGCGGACCCGATGTTCACCCAGGTCCGGTCGTGGCTGCGCGGGGTCGGCGACGGACTGGAGGACCAGGTCGCGCTGCTGCATGGAAAGCGGATGTTCAACAAGGAATGGCGTGGCCTGCTCGAGGGGGCAGGAGAGTGGGGTCAGGAGGCGGACGACCCCTTCCGTACCGTGGACGAGTACGGCCTGTCCGCGGATTCCTGCGACGGATGCCCGGACGGGGAGCGCAGGGCTCCCGCCGAGTGGTTCCTGGGCCGTCGCCGCGGTCTGCTGAGTCCGTTCGCGGTCGGCACCATCGACCAGCTCCTGTACGCCGCGACCCGGACCAAGCACGTGATGCTCCGGATGGCGGGCCTGGTGGGCAAGGTCGTGATCCTGGACGAGGTCCACGCCGCCGACGTCTACATGTCGCAGTTCCTCCTGGAGGGCCTGTGGTGGCTCGGCCAGGCCGGGGTGCCGGTGGTGCTGCTGTCGGCGACCCTGCCACCCGAGCAGCGCCGCCGCTTGGTCGCCGCATACCTGGCTGGTACGCGGTCCGCTGAGGTTCCGGAGACCCTGGAGCTCCCCGAGCCGCAGGGCTACCCGAGCGTGACGGCGGCCTGGCCCGGACAGGGCGGCAGCCCACAGCTGCTGGTCGAGAGCACCGGATCCTGGCGCGAGGACCTCAAGGTGCGGATCGAGGTGCTCGACGAGCCGCCGACGCGTAGCGCTTCCCACTAGGGCGCGCAGCACGTACCGGAACCGGCGGACGCCGCCGTGGCGGACTATCTGAAGGAGAGGCTGGCCGACGGCGGATGCGTACTGATCATCCGCAACACCGTGGCCCGCGCCCAGGCCACGTTCGACGCCCTCCACAAGGAGTACGGCACCGACGTCCGCCTTCTGCACGGCCGCCTGCACGCGGGCCATCGGGCCGACCGTACGCAGGAGGTGCTGGACAAGCTCGGACCGCCGGCGAAGGGTGTCGAGCGGCCCGGCAGACTGATCGTGGTCGCCACCCAGCTCGCGGAGCAGTCCTTCGACGTCGACGCCGACCTGCTGATCACCGACCTCGCCCCGATCGACCTCCTCCTCCAGCGCATCGGCCGCCTCCACCGCCACGACGGCGTCAAGCGCCCCCACGCGCTGTCCCGGCCCACGGTCGTCGTCACCGGCGTCGGCCTCGACGGTGACGGCGCGCCGTACATCCTGCGCGCCTCCGAGGGGATCTACGGCCGCTACCTTCTCCTGCGGACGGCCGCCGAGGTCGAGCGGGTGGCGGCCGCCGCAGGAGCGTGGAACATCCCGGGCCGGGTGCCGGATCTGGTCGCCCGGGTCTACGGCACGGACCCGGTCGTCCCGGCGGCATGGGCCAAGGCCGAGGCACAGGGCCGGCAGGAGTGGGAGCAGCGGCAGGCCGAGCGTCGCGCGAAGGCCGCCGAGTACGTGCTGACCCGGGCGGGCGAGCACGGGTCGCCGACGCTGGCAGGGCTGCACTACGGAGGCCACGGCACGCTCTCCGAAGGCCAGTTCGAGGCCCTCGTCCGGGACGGGGACCCCAGCGTGGAGGTGGTCCTGGTCCACCGGGAGGAGGGCGGCTTCCGGGCGGTGACGGGCCGCAGGCTCGGGCCGAACGGCGAAGTCGCCGCGGCGGTGGTCGACGACGTGCTCTCCGGGACGGTGCGCCTTCCCGTCAGGCTGACCGAACCGGCGAAGCAGGCACTCGGCCCCCTGCCGGGATGGCGGGACCATCCGTGGCTGCGCTACAGCCTGGCCCTGGAGCTCGACGGTCAGGGCGAGGCGGTCATCGGAGACTTCCGGCTGCGCTACGACGACCTGCTCGGCCTCGTGGTGAGCGGAGGAAGACCGTACCGGTAGCGGGTCGTGTGGGCGGAACAGACGCAGTGCCGCTCCGCCCACACACCCCCAACCCCGCGAGCGCGGGGCCTACTTGCAGCCGAACCCGGCTCGCAAACACGGCCAGGGGCCATCCCCGCGCATGAAACCCGCGGGACCGAGGGGCAATTCAAGCATTCGCCTCACACCGGAGAGTCGCGGGTGCCACGATGAACCAGCAACGAGCTAAACATGGCTAGTTGGGAGAACAGCGCGTGCCTGGGTACAACCTTGTCGACGAACCGTGGTTGGCGGTGCGCCCCGTCGGCGGGGGGCCGCCCGTGGAGCTGGGGATCGCCGAGGCCCTGGCCCGTGCCCACGAGCTGGAAGGCCTCGTCGTCGAGTTCTCCACCCAGCTGCCGGCCGTCCTGCGCCAGGTCCTGTTGCCCGTCGTCGCCCACGCCACCGGCGCACCCCGGACGCTGCGGGAGAAGGGTGACCGGCTCGCGCAGAAGGACGGGTTCACCGAGGACGAGCTGAACATGCTCCAGGCGTACCTAGACGAGCACCGCGCGAAGTTCGACCTCTTCGATCCGGTCGACCCGTTCGCACAGGTCGCCGGGCTACGGACTGCCAAGGACGAGACGAAGGGCTCTGCGGCCCTGGTGGCGACCGCGGCGAGCGGCAACAACGTGCCAGTTTTCGCCAGCCGCACCGACGCGGACCCGCTCGATCTGACGCCGGCCCAGGCTGCCCACTGGCTCGTGCACACGCACTGCTGGGACACCGCGGCGATCAAGACCGGCGTCGTCGGCGACGACCAGGTCAAGGCGGGCAAGACGACCGGGAATCCCACCGGTCCGCTCGGCCAGCTCGGCGTCATCATCCCCATCGGGCGCACCCTGTACGAGACCCTTCTGCTGAACCTGCCGGTCACGCCGATCGGTGTCCTCGGAGCCCCGCAGTGGACAAGGGGTCCGCACGGCCCCTCCTGGAAGCCGCGCGCGGCCGAGGGCCTGCTCGACCTGTGGACCTGGCAGGCCCGGCGGATCCGGCTCATCCCGCACGAGAACGATTCCGGCCGGCTGAAGGTCGCCCGGGTGGTCATCAGCGCCGGAGACCGACTCACGGCCCTGTCCGTACAGGAGCCGCACACCGCCTGGACGTTCACCGCGCCCGCCAAGAAGTCCGTGTCGGCACTGCCCGAACGCAGGCCGCGCCGGCACACCCAGGGCAAGGCCGCCTGGCGGGGCCTGGACGCCCTCCTCACCCCCATCCGCCAGGGCCCGGACGGCGCCTTCGAGACCAGCGTTCTGCTCGACGAGGCCAGCGCCCTGCGGGAGATCGGCAAACTCACGGCCGACTACCCGCTGCAGGTCGAGACCTTCGGCATGGTCTACGGCACCCAGTCCTCCGTCGTCGAGGACGTCATCCACGACGCGATCCCGCTGCCGCTGCTGGCCCTCCACCAGGACAGCGAGGCCCACCAGCTCCTCCTGGACGTCGCCGAGCAGGCGGAACAGCTCGCGAAGGCCGTCAATAACCTTTCCGCCGACCTGCGCCGGGCCGCCGGGACCGACCCCATCCCCTGGGACAAGGGCCAGCGCCCCGGCGACCTCCTCCTGCACACCCTCGACCCCCTGGTGCGGCGCCTGCTCGCCGGCGTCCGCGACGCCGGAACCGACGAAGACGTCCTGGAGCGGGGCAGGCTCGCCTGGGAGGAACTGGCCCACCGCCTGGCACGGGAGGCGGCGAACGAGCTCCTGCTGGCCGCCCCTGCCAGCACCTTCGCGGGCCGCATCGTCGGCCCGGCAAGCAAGTCGGGCAAACCGCAGACCTACAGGCTCGGCACCGCTGGCGCGAACTTCCGGCGCCAGGTCAACGAGATTCTCCCCCGTTACGCCGACGCCGTTCGGGAAGCGGCCGCCGCCCGCGAGGCCGAGACCGGACCCGCCCTCGAACCCGACCCGATCCCGATTCCGGAGCGGACCTTGACTACTGAGCACACCACCGCCGCCAAGCGGTGCCGGTACTGGGACCGGTTCACCGCCCACGACCACACCTGGCGCATCGACCCGCGTACCGAGCAGCCGCGCCGACCGCCCGGCGAGGACCTCGCGGCCCTGCGCTCCGGCCTCGGGCGCCCCGTCATGGACAGCCCCAAGATGTGTGCGTTCTACAGCTGCGAGGTCAACGACGTCCTGGCGTTGCGCGACGAGGTCTCCGACGAGCAGAAGGCCGAGCACGCCGCCCTCGCCCTCTACGGCCTGCACCAGCAGAGCCAGTCCACGCCTATGCACCGCCGAGGAGTCAAGCTCGGCGAGGCCCTGCGAGCCCTGCGCCGCAGCGGCAAGTTCAGCGAGGAGGCACTCGACACCCGCGTCGCCCAGCTCGCGGGCGCCACCAGCGTGTCCGCGCTGCTGGTGCATCTGCGCGGCCTGGTCACCCAGCTGCGGACCGTCGGGCAGCCGCTGGACTACAACCACCTGATGGCCGACATCCAGGCCTGGCACCACACCGACCGGCGCCCGCAGGTCCGCCTCAAGTGGGCCATCGGCTATCAGGCCTGGAAGGACAAGGGCAAGGACAAGGACAAGGACAAGGGCGCCGCCGGTAGCTGACCGAGCCGGCGGGCAACCGCAGCCCCGGCACACCCGCCACCACCGGCACCACCACCTTCGAGGAGAAGCGCATGACCGACCGCCTCTACATCGACGTGCACATCCTGCAGACCGTCCCGCCGGCGAACCTCAACCGGGACGACAACGGCAACCCGAAGGAGGCCTACTTCGGCGGCAAGCGACGCTCCCGCGTCTCCTCCCAGGCCTGGAAGCGCGCCACCCGGATCCACTTCACCGAGAGCCGCGACCCGCAGGACCTCGCCACCCGCACCAAGCGGATCGCCTCCCAGCTCGCCAAGGGCATCGCCGAGCGCAGCGGCATCGCGGCCGAAGACGCGCAGCGGATCGCCGATGCGCTGATCAAGTCGACCGGAATCTCCGCGGGCAAGAAGGCGGGCGACACCGCCTACCTGCTCTTCTACGGGCGCCGCCAGCTGGACGCCATCGTCGCCCTGGTCGCCGACAATGCCACCGACCTCGCCGCCCTCGACGCCAAGGCCCTTGAGGAGGCCGTCAAGACCCTGCCGGTCAAGGAGCAGCTGCAGACCGGCCACCCGGCCGACGTGGCGTTGTTCGGCCGCATGGTCGCCGACATCCCCGGACTCAATGTCGACGCCGCCACCCAGGTCGCGCACGCGATCTCCACCCACGCCGCCGAGCTCGAATTTGACTACTACACGGCTGTCGACGACGAGAACAGCGAGGACGAGACCGGCGCCGGCATGATCGGCACCATCGGCTTCAACTCCGCGACCCTCTATCGCTACGCGACCGTCGGCCTGCACCAGCTGCGGGAGAACCTCGGCGACGACAAGGCCGCCGTCGACGCCGTCGACCTGTTCGTCGACTCCTTCGCCCGTTCCATGCCCACCGGTTACGGCAACTCCTTCGCCCACCGCACCCGCCCGAGCCTGGTGGCCGTCGTCGTGCGCGCCGACCAGCCAGTCAACCTCGTATCCGCGTACGAGAACCCCGTCCCGGCGAGCCAGGGCATCGTCGCCGAGTCCGCGCGCCGCCTCGCGGCGGAGTTCGCCAACGCCACCGAGCAGTGGGGCGACACCCCGCTGTACGTCGGCATCTGCCACACCCTCGGCGCCGACACGGAGGAGACCGGGGGGAAGCTGCTGGAGGCCTTCGGTGCGAACCGCACCTTCCCCGACCTGCGCGAGGGCCTGCGCACCGTGCTCATCGAGGGGGTGAACGACAACTGATGCCCGCCGACCCCACCCCCGCACCGGCCCCGGCCCCGCAGGGCGAGGCGCAGGCGGTCCTCGTGCTGCGGCTGGCAGGTCCTCTCCAGTCCTGGGGCGACCGCAGCGCCTTCAACCGCCGCGACAGCAGGCCCCAGCCGACCAAGTCCGGCGTCGTCGGCCTGCTCGCCGCGGCCGCGGGCCGTCCGCGCGAAGCGGACATTACCGACCTGGTCGGGCTGCGCCTGGGCGTGCGCATCGACCAGCCCGGAACGCTGCTGCGCGACTACCACACCGTCAGCGACTACCGGGGCCGGCCGCTGCCGCAGGCCGGGGTCAACGCCAAGGGGATCCAGAAGCCGACCTCCCCGGCCAAGGACACCCACGTCACCCACCGCTACTACCTCCAGGACGCGGTGTTCGTCGCCGCCGTCCAGGGCCCGGCCGCGCTCGTCGAGATGCTCGCCGAGGCGATCCGCCGCCCAGCCTTCCCGCTCGCCCTCGGCCGGCGTTCCTGCGTCCCCACCCAGCCGATCGCCCTCGGCGCGGTACGCGACGGGACCCTGGAGGATGCCCTGGCGGGCGAGCCCTGGCAGGCGGGCGTCGCTGCCAAGGAGGCCTACCGGCGGCGGTCCCGGAAGAGCCCGGAGCCGTTCTCCCCGCACCGGATCGACCTGGCCGCGACCTTCGACGACCCGTCGGGTGACGACACCCTCCAGGACGTCCCGCGTTCCTTCGACCCCCGCGAACGCGGCTTCTCCACTCGGAGAATCCGCCACGCCTGGCTCACCGTTCCCACCGGCCTCGACCCGACGAACACGACCACGACCACCCAGCCGGCCACCGAGGCTGGCGGCCACGACCCGTTCGCCCTGCTGGGCTGGTGACCCGATGACCTACCTCTCCCGCGTCCGCATCAACCCCCTGCGCGCCGCCAGCCGCACCCTGCTCGCCAACCCCCGCGCCCTGCACGGCGCCGTCACGGCCGGCGTCCCCGACATCGCCCCCGGCGACCGGGTCCTGTGGCGCCTGGACGCCGACCACCCGCGCCGCCCCGCGCTGCTGGTCCTCACCCCGTCCAAGCCGGACTGGACCCACATCGTCGAACAGGCCGGGTGGCCCGACGCCGACGGCGAGCACTACGCGATCCGCGACTACAGCCCCCTGCTCGGCCAGCTCGCCGTGGGCCGCGAGTTCGCCTTCCGGGTCAAGGCCAGCCCCGTCCAGAACACCGCCAAGCCCGACAAGGCGAGCGTGCACCGCACCAAGACCGCCGCCGAACTCCACCACCGCTCCTACCGCATGGCCCATCGCACCGCCGCCCAGCAGCTCACCTGGTTCCTGGACCGCACCGAGCGCTGGGGCTTCACCATCCCCGAGGCACGCACGGACGGTCCGGCGCCGGGCCTCGAACCCGACGCCTCGGACACCCCGGCCGACGCGCGGCCCGCCCGGGAGGTGCGGATCACCGACCGCAGCCGCAACACCTTCACCAAGCCCGGCACCCGCACCTCGGTCACCCTCACCACCGCTACCTTCGAAGGCCACCTGCGCATCAGCGACCCAGGCCTCCTGCAGGCCGCCCTCCTCGGCGGCATCGGCCCCTCCAAGGCCTACGGCTGCGGCCTGCTCACCCTCGCTCCGCTGCCCGCCGGAGCCCGCTGACCGATGGCCGACATCTGGTGGAAAGCCCACCCCCACGACCTGCACCGCCTCGCCGACCGCGTCTCCAGCGTCTACGTCGAACGCAGCCACATCGACCGTGATGAGAACGCCGTCGTCGTCATCAACAAGCGCGAGACCGTCCGCGTCCCCGCTGCCATGGTCGCCGTCATGCTGCTCGGTCCGGGCACCCGCATCACCCACGGCGCCGTCAACCTCCTCGCCGACTCCGGCACCACCGTGTGCTGGGTCGGCGAGCAGGGCGTGCGCATGTACGCGGCCGGCCTCGGCCCCAGCCGAGGAGCGGCCCTCCTCAACCGGCAGGCCTGGCTGGTCAGCCGCACCAAGGAGCGCCTGGCCGTCGCGCGGACCATGTACCGGATGCGGTTCCCCGGCGAGGACGTCAGCACCGCCACGATGCAGCAACTGCGCGGCCGTGAGGGCGCCCGCATCCGGAAGCTCTACCAGGCCGAGTCCCGCCGCACCGGCGTCCCCTGGAACGGACGGGTCTACAAGGCTGGCGACGCCCACGCCGCAGGCGACGACCTGAACCGGCTCCTGTCGGCGGCCAACGCCGCGCTTTACGGGATCTGCCACGCGGTCGTCACCGGTCTGGGCGCCAGCCCGGGGCTCGGCTTCGTCCACACCGGACTGGCGACCTCGTTCGTCCTGGACATCGCGGACCTCTACAAGGCCGAGTACACCATCCCCCTCGCCTTCGACCTCGCCCAGCAGGGGCACACCGAGGAGCGCGACGCCCGCCTCGGCCTGCGCGACCGCATTGCCCGGGACAAGCTGCTGGGCCGCATCGTGAACGACGTCAAGGCGCTCCTCAGCCCGGACGACACCGAGATGCCCGACGTCGAGGTCAACGAACTCTGGGACGAACGCGTCGGCGCCGTCCAGGGTGGCGTCAACTGGTCCGGCACGGAAGGCCCGTCGGTGCCCGCCGCCTCCGAACCAGGGATGGGTGACGAACACCTGGCCATCATCGGCCCGGAGTTCACCCAGGACACGAGCAGCCCGTGACCGTCATCATCCTCATTGCAGCCCCCGAAGGCCTCCGCGGCCACCTCACCCGCTGGATGGTCGAAGTCAACGCCGGCGTCTTCGTCGGCAACCCCAGCCGCCGCATCCGCGACCGGCTCTGGGAACTCCTCGCCACCCGCATCGGCGACGGCCAAGCCGTCCTCGTCGAACCCGCCACCAACGAACAAGGCTGGACCGTCCGCACCGCTGGCAAGGACCGCTGGAAGCCCGTCGACTTCGACGGACTGATTCTCTCGGCCCGCTCCCGCCGATAAACTCGCAGGTCACGAAGTGTCGGCCCCGCACGCGCGGGGATGGTTCCCGAGGGGCCCCGGATCGTCCACGACGGTCCGGGTCGGCCCCGCACGCGCGGGGATGGTTCGAACACGTGGCTGGTCGTCACGCGTGACGGCGAGTCGGCCCCGCACGCGCGGGGATGGTTCGGGAGTCACCTTTCAGGAGAGCGCCGTTGCTGGGTCGGCTCCGTACGCGCGGGGATGGTTCCTCGTCTAGAACGAAGACGATGATCGCCGGGTGCTTGTCGGCCCCCCGCACGTGCGGAACTCCAGCCGCCGGAGGCCCATGTCCACGGGGCATGGCGATGCGGCACGTTGCGTCCCGTCAGCGGTCGGCGGCGAACCGGACATGTGCCGTCCTTCGGCCATACCCGTCCGATCCTGGCGGCGCCACGGGTGTCACGGGCGGCCCGGTGCGAGCGCGGGATAGCGCAGCTCCAGGTCGAGGACGGCGGCGGGCGGGCGCTCGTGGTAGCGGACCCAGAACGGGGCTGCGCCCTGCTCCGCCTGCGGGTGGCAGAGGAGCCCGCGGGTGAGGCCGGTGTGGAGGTCATGGTCCTCGGTGTGTGCGGGGGCCGGCTTCCGGGGCGGAGCCGCAGACGGCGCAGCGGCCCTGGTGGTAAGCGAGGAGGCGTTCGGCGGGGCGTTGGCGGTGGTCGTAGGGCGGAATCGGCCAGGACAGGTACGCGGGGGCGGCGGTACTCCAGCGCTCCTCCCACCGGGCCCACAGCCGTTTGCGGACGGCGCAGCGTTCGCAGTCGGCGGGGGCAGCCGCCTTCGACGGGCGGGCAGAGCGGGGCGGCGTCGAGGGCGTGGCGCAGGTCGAGGCACAGGAGTTCGAGGGGCGGGGTGCCGGGTGAGGCCCAGCCGTCGGGGGCGGGTGGGGGCAGGGGGTGGTCGAGGAGGACGGCGGGGGCCATGGCGAGGCGGTCGGGGGTGACGGTGTTGGGTTCGAAGACGAGCTCCGGCACCCGCGCGGCGATCGCTTTGACGATGCGTTCGGGCATGGTGCTGGAGTCCAGTCGCGCCTGCCGTTGCGGCTGGTCAGCAGGGGGGCGGCGGCCGGTGTCCGGGTCGCGGCCGTCGATGCGGTGGGACAGGTGGTCGGCGATGGCCTACCAGACCTCGCGGGAGGGTTGGTGGGTGATGCTGCCGTCGCCCTTGGGGGCGGGGCAGGTGAGGGTGCGGATCCGGCGGTGCGGGTCCTCCTCGTGCAGGTCCTCCAGGTCGATGCCGACAGCCTGGCAGGGGCGCAGGCCGTCGAGGAGGAGTGGACGAGGAGGCGGTCGCGGTGCGGGGCGGTGTCGTACGGCCCGCGGCGGTGGCGGCCGGGCAGGGCGTCGTCGGCGGCGTACTGGAGAGCCGCGGCCTGCTCCAGGGGGAGCGGTGTGGTGCGGGGCGCAGTGCGGCGGCGTTGAAGGGGGGCTCGGGGATGTGGCCGGCGTCGGCGGCGTAGGCGTAGAACGCCGCGAGGGCGGCCAGGCGGCGGGCGGGGTTGTGCAGGGGGACGCGTGGTGCGAGCGGGCGGCGTGAGGGCCGGTCGGGGTTGGGGCGGCGCAGGGCGGGGGCGTAGGCCCAGGTGGTGGCCGTCGACTCGTCGGCGTTCCAGGCGCCGATGCCGGTGGTCTCCTGGGTGAAGTACAGCCAGTCCCGCAGGTCGGCCTCGTAGCGGGTGGGGGTGGTGCCCTGCAGGGCGCGGCCGTGCTTGCCGAGGCCGGCGGCGAGCCACCGGGTGAGGACGTCGTACGGGTCGGGGCGGGTCACCAGGAAACTGAATGCGGGGTGTCGGTGGTTGCTCCGTCCCGGCGGTGCCGGGGTGACCACGGTCCCGCCGCGGTGGTGCCCGCTCGTCCGGCCGCGTGGACGTCGGCCGACACGGGTGGATCGGGTCGGTGTCCGTGCGGCTGCGGCACGTCGGTAAGCAGCCAGCCATCGGACTCGGCCGGAGTCGTCTCGCCAAGGAGCTGGACTTCCTGCGATCCCCGGTCAGGTCTCTGCCGTACGCCCAACGAAGCCGGACCTGTCTTCGCCCGGGTGCGCCGCTGGCGGCGACCGGTGACCGACCAGCCCGAACGGCCGGCGCCGCTGCACGTCTTCCTCTCCGACGCCGCCGAACACGTCCTCGCCGCGCTGCGCTCCGGAGGGCCGGGCGCTCGGCCGCGAGGCCCAGCGCCGCTCCGTGGTCCACCTGGCCGGCGAGCCGCGCACCGCCACCCGGCTCTACGTCGAGGGCATCGACCCGGAGGCCGCCGCGGGTTACGGCACCGTCGTCGAGGACCCGGAGCAGGCCGACCTGGCGGTGGTCCGCCTCGCCACCCCGTACGAGCGGCGCGAGGGCATGCTCGAACAGCACTTCCACAGCGGTTCGCTGGAGTTCGAGCCGGCCGAGGTCGAGCGGCTCACCGCACTGGCCGCTACCGTGCCCACGGTCTTCGCCGCCCAGCTGGAACGGCCCGCCGTGTTCACCCCGCCGTCCTCACCCCGCTGGCCCCGCACGCGGCCCTGCTGATCGGGGAGTTCGGCGCCGCGGATGAGGTCGTCCTGGACGCCGCCCTCGGCCGCGCCCCGATGACCGCGACCCTCCCGTTCGACCTGCCCGCCTCGGACGCCGTCGTCGCCGCCTCCGGCGAGGACGTGCCCTTCGCCCCCGCGCCCCCTCTTCCGCCACGGCCACCGGGTGGTGGATGCGGGCCGAGCACAGAACGACCGGGGCGCGGCACCTCCGAGGG
>NZ_JBSHBN010000035.1:0-62286 GCF_053612025.1 Kitasatospora sp. NPDC054768 | reverse complement strand
GAGCAGCGGCGGGGCGGGGCCTTCGGGGCGGGGCGGTGACGCGGGCGTCAGGCCTTGGTGACGTCCTCGATCTCGTCGTCGTCCTCGCGACCGGGGGTCTTGAGGTCGAACTTGGCGATCGCGAAGCGGAAGAGGAAGTAGTAGACCGCGGCGAAGGCCAGGCCGAGCGGGATGATCATCCACGGGTCGGTGGCCTTGTTCCAGGCCAGCGCGTAGTCGATCAGGCCGCCGGAGAAGGTGAAGCCGTCGTGCACGCCGAGCGCCCAGGTGACGGTCATCGAGACGGCGGTGAGCAGCGCGTGGATGACGTACAGGACCGGGGCGATGAAGACGAAGGCGAACTCGATCGGCTCGGTGACACCGGTGACGAAGGAGGTCAGGGCCAGCGAGACCATCATGCCGGTGACGGCCTTGCGGCGGTGCGGCTTGGCGGCGTGGGCGATGGCCAGCGCGGCGGCGGGCAGCGCGAACATCATGATCGGGTAGAAGCCCGACATGAACTGTCCGGCGGTCGGGTCGCCGGCGAAGAAGCGGGTCAGGTCGCCGTGCACGACGGTGCCGTCGGGCTTGGTGAAGTCACCGGTCTGGAACCAGGCGTAGGAGTTCACGAACTGGTGCATGCCGACCGGCAGCAGACCGCGGTTGACCAGGCCGAAGGCGCCCGCACCGAACGCGCCGGCGCCGATCAGGGTGTCGTTCAGGCTCTTGATGGCGTCGCCGATCGGGCCCCAGGCCAGACCGAAGAAGACGCCGACGGCGGTGCCGACGAAGGCCATGATGATCGGGACCAGGCGGCGGCCGTTGAAGAAGCCGAGCCAGTCGACCAGCTTGGTGCGGTGGTACTTCTGCCACAGCACCGCGGCCAGTAGACCGATCACGATGCCGCCGAGCACACCCGGGTTCTGGTAGGTGGCGGCGTCGTCCTTGCCGGGGAGGATCTTGTACTCGGTGATCGGGAACGCGGTGAGCACGTTCTTGTACACCAGGTAGCCGACCAGTGCGGCGAGGGCGGTGGAGCCGTCCGCCTTCTTGGCGTAGCCGATCGCGATACCCACCGCGAAGAGCATCGGCAGAGCGTCGAAGACCGAGGTGCCGGCGGTGTTGAACACCGCGGCGACCTTGTCCCAGCCGAGGCCGTCCTTGCCGAACACGTCGTCCTGGCCGAGACGCATCAGCAGACCGGCTGCGGGGAGCACGGCGATGGGCAGCTGGAGGCTGCGGCCGATCTTCTGCAGACCCTGGAGGAGGTTCTGGCCGAACTTCTTGGCGGGGCTGGGTGGGGCCGGAGCCGTGGCGGGCGCCGGTGCCTGCGCAGACTGACTCATGGGGGTGGGTTCCTAACGGCATGGCGGTCGGTCGGGGGGAAGGCACAGGGGCCGAACCGCGAACTGGTCTACACCACACGTGGTGTAGACCAGTTTTGTAGCACGGGTGGAGAAGTCGAGGAACCCCGGAAAGCGGTGTCGCCGGGAAGCGCTATGAAATCGAAACCTACTTACCGAATGGCGATCATGGTCGCGGCTGCGATCGGCATTTTGGCCGACCGCGCAACAAAATCGATTTTGGCTAATCGCGCAACAAAAGCACAGCCTGTTCCGGTGGGCCCTGCCAGGCGCGTTGGGCCGGGGCGACCGGGCTTTCCGAAATGCCGAAGGCCCCCGGACCGTCGGGTCCGGGGGCCATTGCGGGGATAACCCCGGTGTCGCCCGGGCTCAGGCCTTGGTGACGTCCTCGACCTGGTCGTCGTCCTCCCGCCCGGGTGTTTTCAGGTTGAATTTGACGATGATGAACCGGAAGAGCGCGTAGTACACGGCGGCGAAGCAGAGGCCGATCGGGATGATCAGCCACGGCTTGGTGGCCAGCCCCCAGTTGATCGCGTAGTCGATCAGGCCGGCCGAGAAGCTGAACCCGTCGTGCACCCCGAGACCCCAGGTCACCGCCATCGAGGCGCCGGTCAGCAGCGCGTGCACGGCGTACAGGGCGGGGGCGAGGTAGGCGAAGGAGTACTCGATCGGTTCGGTGACGCCCGTCACGAAGGAGGTCAGGCCGACCGAGAGCATCAGGCCGTAGATCTCCTTGCGCCGGTGCGGCTTCGCCGAGTGCGCCATCGCGAGGGCGGCGGCCGGCAGCGCGAACATCATGATCGGGAAGAAGCCGGACTGGAACTGGCCGGCCGTCGGGTCGCCCGCCAGGAAGCGCGGGATGTCGCCGTGCACGATCGTGCCGTCCGGCTTGACGAACTCGCCGAACTGGAACCAGACGAAGGTGTTCAGCAGCTGGTGCATGCCGATCAGCAGCAGTGCGCGGTTGAAGACGCCGAAGATGCCGGCGCCGGCCGCGCCCAGGTCGGCGAGGGTCTGCGAGAAGTCGTTCAGGCCGCGGCCGATCGGCGGCCAGACCCAGAGCGCCACCACGGCGGTCAGCATGCCGACCAGGGCGGTGATCATCGGAACCAGGCGGCGGCCGTTGAAGAAGCCGAGCCAGTCGACCAGCTTGGTGCGGTGGAACCGGACCCACAGCCAGGCCGACATCAGGCCGATCAGGATGCCGCCCAGCACGCCCGGGTTCTGGTACGTCGCGGCCGCCGCCTTCGCCGAGGTGTAGTCCACGCACTGGTCGCTGACCAGCACCGTCGGCGGCTTGCAGTGCTCCGGGAAGGCGTGCAGGACCCGGAAGTAGACCAGGAAGCCGACCACGGCGGCCAGTGCCGTCGAGCCGTCCGCCTTCTTCGCCATGCCGATCGCGACGCCGACGCAGAACAGCATCGGCAGGCCGAAGGCCGAGTCGAGCAGTGCGCCGCCCGCGGCGGCGAAGACCCTGGCGACGTCGTCCCAGCCCAGTCCGTCCTTGCCGAACACGTCCGGCTGGCCGAGCCGGTTGAGGATGCCCGCGGCGGGGAGCACGGCCACCGGGAGCTGCAGGGAGCGGCCCATCTTCTGGAGGCCGCCGTAGAAGGTGTGCCACCACGTGGTCTGCGGGGCCGTGGCGCCTGCCGAACTCATCCTTCGCCCTCCGGGTGCGGTTGCCGGCCGGCGGGCCCCTGCGGGACCCTCGGGCGGGGTTCGGGAACACCCGGGGCCGTTACCGCGTTCCTCGGAGTACACATATATTGGTGTAGACCACTTGGAAGCAGGCCGTACTCCGGAGGCGCGAGCCCCGCTGATCGTCATCCTCGGGCGACGATCGGACGCCTGCCCGCCGGAATGGGCCAAAAGTGGACTAACGTGGCGGACCGGACCGGCACGGGTGATGCTGGTCGCGCTGCTCGCCGGCACGACCGCAGCCGAACCCGCGTCAGCCACCGGCACGGACCTCACCGCCCGGCGGTCGAGGGACACCCCAGCACCAGCGCAGGACGGCACCCGGCAGAGCCGCCGAAGGGCCGAGACAGAGGGAGAAACCAGATGGCCAGCAAGGCTGAGAAGATCGTCGCCGGTCTGGGCGGCATCGACAACATCGAAGAGGTCGAGGGCTGCATCACCCGCCTGCGCACCGAGGTCAAGGACGCCTCCCTGGTCAACGAGGCCGCCCTCAAGGCCGCCGGCGCCCACGGCGTCGTGAAGATGGGCACCGCGATCCAGGTCGTCATCGGCACCGACGCCGACCCGATCGCCGCCGACATCGAGGACATGATGTGAGCTGAGCCACCCGGGTTCAGCCCGCCCGGCCCGCCGACCCGCTCAGGGGGACGGCGGGCCGCGGCGCGTCCCCGCCGGCTCCCGGACCGGCTCCCCGCCGCTTCCCGGACCGGCCCCCCGGAGCGACTACGCTCAGTGCCTATGTCACGCATCGACGGCCGCACCCCCGAACAGCTCCGCCCGATCACCATCGAACGGGGCTGGAGCAAGCACGCCGAAGGCTCCGTCCTCATCTCCTACGGCGACACCAAGGTGCTGTGCACCGCCAGCGTCACCGAGGGCGTGCCCCGCTGGCGCAAGGGCAGCGGCGAGGGCTGGGTCACCGCCGAGTACTCCATGCTCCCGCGCGCCACCAACACCCGCGGCGACCGCGAGGCGGTCAAGGGCCGCATCGGCGGCCGCACCCACGAGATCAGCCGGCTGATCGGCCGTTCGCTGCGCGCCGTCGTGGACCACCGGGCGCTCGCCGAGAACACCATCGTCCTCGACTGTGACGTCCTCCAGGCCGACGGCGGCACCCGCACCGCCGCCATCACCGGCGCGTACGTCGCCCTCGTCGACGCCGTCGCCTGGGCCCGCGACAAGAAGCTGCTGCGCGCCAAGGGCCAGCCGATCACCGGCGGCGTCAGCGCCGTCAGCGTCGGCATCATCGACGGCGCCCCGATGCTCGACCTCCAGTACGAGGAGGACGTGCGCGCCGAGACCGACATGAACATCGTCTGCACCTCCGACGGCCGCTTCGTCGAGGTTCAGGGCACCGCCGAGGGCGCCCCGTTCGACCGCGAGCTGCTCGACCGGCTGCTCGACCTCGGCAGCCTCGGCTGCGCGGAGCTGGACGCGATCCAGCGCAAGGCCCTGGAGGGCTGAACCGGCGCGGGTCCCGCAGCCGTGGACCGGAGCGGACGCACGGTCAGCCCGCGGGCGCGGACGGCCGTTCGGGCCGCGGTGCGGACACGCGTGCGGGCCGCGGGCGAACGGCCCGCCGAACCGGTCGGCCTGCTGTACAGGCCGGGCCCGGAGACCGTACGGTTCCCGCAGCACTCCCGCTGCGGGAACCGCGCACCTCCCGGCGCGCGTCCCCCATCACGGAACCCGCGCCCCACAGGAGGATCGGATGCCGTCGAGCATCGCCCGCCCCGCCGCCCTCGCCGTGGCCGGACTCATCGCGATCCTCCCGCTCAGCATGGTGAGCTGCTCCGCCGCGCAGAAGGCGCTCGACTGCGGCAACACCGCGGTGCGGATCACCGGCGACATCGCCGACGTCACCCAGGCCTACGACAACGCGAGCAACGACGCGGCCGCGGCGGGGAAGGCCCTGCAGAAGCTCAAGAACGACCTCGACCAGGTCGGGAAGAACTCCAAGAACACCGACGTCGCCAAGGCCGTGACCGATCTGCAGAAGCAGGTCGAGAACGTGCAGCGGGCCGCGGACCGCAACGAGGTCCCGGACCTCAAGCCGCTCGGCGCCGCGGCCGGCAACCTCACCTCGGTCTGCACCGGCTGATCGTCCCCGGCCCCTCGGTAGGGTGGGCGATATGTCCACCCGCCTGATTCTCGCCACCCGTAACCAGCACAAGGTCACCGAGCTCCGCGCCATCCTGGCGGACGCCGGCCTGGACGTCGAACTCGTCGGCGCCGACGCCTACCCGGAGATCCCGGACGTCCCCGAGACCGGGGTCACCTTCGCCGAGAACGCCCTGCTCAAGGCGCACGCCCTGGCCCGCGCCACCGGCCTGCCCGCCGTCGCCGACGACTCCGGCCTCTGCGTGGACGTGCTGAACGGCGCGCCCGGCATCTTCTCCGCCCGCTGGTCCGGCAAGCACGGCGACGACACGGCCAACCTCGACCTGCTGCTCGCCCAGCTCTCCGACATCGCCGAGCCGCACCGCGGCGCCCACTTCTTCTGCGCCGCCGCCCTCGCGCTCCCCGACGGCACCGAGCGCGTCGTCGAGGGCCGCCTCCTCGGCACCCTGCGCACCGCCCCGGCCGGCGACGGCGGCTTCGGCTACGACCCGGTCCTCCAGCCGCTCGGCGAGACCCGCACCTGCGCCGAACTCACCCCGGCCGAGAAGAACGCCATCAGCCACCGCGGCAAGGCCTTCCGTGCCCTCGCCCCGGTCGTCAAGGACCTGCTGGCCTGACACTCCGTCCGGTGAACGCGTCGATGGCCCGCCCCGGGATCACCTTGGGGCGGGCCTTCGATTTCAACGCCAGTGCGGCCTGAGGGACTCGAACCCTCACGGGATTTCTCCCATGGGCACCTAAAACCCAGGCGTCTGCCAATTCCGCCAAGGCCGCATGGCGACCAGTCTAGAGCTTCGTCGAGTGTGGGGACAGCGAGTTCGGCCGCCGCCCCGCCGGTGCCGCGTCCCGGTTCGGCCCCCGGCTCGACCCCCGGTCCGGCCCCCGGTTCGGTCCCGGCCGCGTCCCGGTCGGGGGGCGGCCGCGCGTCGGCCGTGCTCCGGTGCGGGCAGCTCGGCCGCCGGGTCGGCCGGCGCGCGCCGGGAGCGGGTTTCGGCCAGGGGGCTGACCGATTGTCGAGCGGCTCCGACCTGTGATGTTTGGCTTTTGATTACCAATTGGTACAGACCTATTGACCTATGTGGTTCAGACCACATAGCTTCTGCGCCAATTGCAATCCCCCACGTGCGTGCTCCCCCACAGGCACGCGCCGACACTCTCTCCTGGAGGACCGAGTGTTGATCCGAAACACGGCGGAGCGGCGTCCCACCGCCGCCCACCGCCGGAAGAGCCCGGCCGCCCGGGCCGGCGTGGCCTCGCTCGCCGCGGCCTCGCTGGCCGGACTGCTGATGGCGACGCTGGGTGCGGCGCCCTCGCAGGCGTCGGCGGCGGTCGACAACGCGGCCTGTCGGCCGGACGGCCTGTACCAGACCCCCGGGGTGGACGTCCCGTACTGCTCCGTCTACGACACCAGCGGGCGCGAGAAGATGGGCGCCGACCACCAGCGCCGCATCATCGGCTACTTCACCGGCTGGCGCACCGGCAAGAACGGCGACGCGCCGTACCTGGTGAACGACATCCCCTGGGACAAGGTCACCCACCTCAACTACGCCTTCGGCCACGTCGGCGGCGACAACAAGCTCTCGGTCGGCACCGACGGCCCGACCAACGAGGCCACCGGGATCTCCTTCCCCGGCGTCCCCGGTGCCGAGCTGGACCCGAGCCTGCCGTACAAGGGCCACTTCAACCTGCTGACGAAGTTCAAGAAGCAGTACCCGAACGTCAAGACCCTGATCTCGGTGGGCGGTTGGACCGAGACCGGCGGCTACTTCGGGGACGACGGCAAGCGCGTCGACTCCGGCGGCTTCTACTCGATGACCGTCAACGCGGACGGCAGCGTCAACCAGGCCGGCATCGACACCTTCGCCGCCTCCTCGGTCGACTTCATCCGCAAGTACGGCTTCAACGGCGTCGACATCGACTACGAGTACCCGACCTCGATGAAGGACGCCGGCAACCCGCTGGACTGGCAGCTCGCCAACGCCAAGCGCGGCTCGCTGGCCAAGGGCTACGCGGCGCTGATGAAGACCCTGCGCGAGAACCTGGACAAGGCCGGCGCCGCCGACGGCAAGCACTACCTGCTGTCGGTCGCCGCCCCGTCCTCCGGCTACCTGCTGCGCGGCATGGAGACCTTCCAGGTGGCCAAGTACCTGGACTACGTCAACATCATGTCGTACGACCTGCACGGCGCCTGGAACAAGTACGTGGGCCCGAACGCCTCGCTGTTCGACGACGGCAAGGACGGCGAGCTGGCCGCCGCCAACGTCTACGGCACCGGGCAGTACGGCGGCATCGGCTACCTGAACGCCGACTGGTCGTACCACTACTTCCGCGGTTCGATGCCCGGCGGCCGGATCAACGTCGGCCTGCCGTACTACTCCCGCGGTTTCAAGAACGTGCAGGGCGGCACCAACGGCCTCTGGGGCACCGCCTCCGCGACCACCTGCCCGGCCGGCTCCGGCCTGACCGCCTGCGGTGACGGCGCGGTCGGCATCGACAACATCTGGAACGACAAGGACGACGCGGGCAAGGAGTCCCCGGCCGGGTCGAACCCGATGTGGCACGCCAAGAACCTGGAGAAGGGCATCCTGCCCGACTACCTGGCCAAGTACGGCGTGTCCGACACCGCGCTGCAGGGCACCTACACCCGCAACTACAGCTCCGCCCTGGTGGCGCCGTGGCTGTGGAACGACACCAAGAAGGTGTTCCTCTCCACCGAGGACGAGCAGTCGGTGGGCGCCAAGGCGGACTACATCGTCAACCAGGGCGCCGGCGGCGCGATGATCTGGGAGCTCGCGGGCGACTACAAGTGGGACGCCGCCGCCAACGGCGGCAAGGGCGAGTACGTCCCCGGTTCGACGCTGACCTCGCTGATGTACGACAAGTTCAAGTCGGCGGCCCCGTACGGCGCGATCCGCTCGACGACCGCGCTGCCGCAGCAGACCCTGCCGATCGACGTGTCGTTCACCAACTTCGCGCTGGGCGACTCGAACTACCCGATCAACCCGAAGCTGCACATCGTCAACAACTCGACGCTGACCCTGCCGGGCGGTACCGAGTTCCAGTTCGACTACGGCAACTCGGCCCCGGGCAACGCCAAGGACCAGTCCGGCTTCGGCCTCCAGGTCATCAAGCAGGACAACCCGGGCCCGGGCAACGTGGGCGGTCTGAAGGGCACCTACAACCGGGTGTCGGTCAAGCTGCCGGGCTGGCAGTCGCTGGCGCCGGGCGCCTCGATCGACATGGACTTCGTCTACTACCTGCCGGTGTCCACGCCCTCCAACTGGACGGTCAACGTGGGCGGCACGCTGTACGGGATCAAGGGTGACCTGACCCGCGGTGCGGTGGACGGCGGCACGCCGACCCCGACCCCGACCCCGTCGCAGACGGCCACCCCGACCCCGACCCCGACGCCCACCGCGACCGGGACGCAGACCCCGACCCCGACGCCGACCCCGACCTCGGGCGCCTGCACGGCCGCCCCGGGCTGGGACGCGGGCACCACCTACGCGACCCCCACCAAGGTCTCGTGGAAGGGCCACTACTACCAGAACAAGTGGTGGACCAAGGGCGACGACCCCGCGGCCAGCGGCTCGTGGGGAGTCTGGAGCGACCTCGGGGCCTGCTGATCGGGCCGGTCCGCCGAGGTGAGGAACGGCGGTGGCGGTGCACCCGGTCGGGGGGTGCGCCGCCACCGCTTCGTCGTTCTCCGTACCGCGGTCGGTCAGGCGCCGACCTTGAGGTCGCGCAGCAGCTTGGCGACGTGGCCGGTGGCCCGCACGTTGTAGAACGCGTGCTCCACCTTGCCCTGCTCGTCCACGACGATCGTGGAGCGGATCACGCCCAGGTAGGTGCGGCCGTAGTTCTGCTTCTCGCCGAAGGCGCCGTACGCCTCCAGCACCTCCTTGTCCGGGTCGGACAGCAGCGTGACCTTGAGGTTCTCGGCCTCGCGGAACCTGCCGAGCTTCTCCGGCTGGTCCGGGGAGATGCCGATGACGTCGTAGCCGGCGCCCGCGAGGACCTCCAGGTTGTCGGTGAAGTCGCAGGCCTGCTTGGTGCACCCGGGGGTCAGGGCGGCCGGGTAGAAGTAGACGATGACCTTGCGGCCGGCGTGGTCGGCGAGGGACACCTGGTTGCCGTCGGCGTCGGACAGGCTGAAGGCGGGCGCGGTGTCGCCGGGCTGGAGGCGCTCAGACACGGTCGTACTCTCCTGAAGGCTGGGACGGGCGGCTGTACCACGGCAAACTTACCTCCGATGGTGGGTGGGGCCGCGCGGCCGTGTTCGGCAGCTGACACACTGGGTCAGTCGCACCGATCGCACGGATCGGACGGAACGACATCGGCGAGTGAATGGGGTGGCCCGAGTGGGCGAGGCGAGCACGCAGGACAAGTCGGCGCGGACGACCGCCCAGATCGAGGCGGACATCGAGCGGACGCGTGACCGGCTGGCGGGGACCCTCGACGAGCTGGCCGTCCGCGTCCACCCGAGCACCATCTCCGCCCAGGTCAAGGCCAAGGCGGCGGCCGCCGTCGAGGAGCGGGCAGCCCGGGCGTACGTGGCCGCCAGCGGCGTGGTGGAGAAGGTCCGGGCGCAGTTCGTGGACGAGAAGGGGCAGCCGCGCCGGGAGCGGATCGTCCCGGCCGCGCTGGTCGGCGTGGGCCTGGTGCTGCTGGTCGCCTCGGCCCGCAAGCGCCGCAAGGGCTGAGTACCGCGGGACGGAGGGCCGGGCGCGCCGCGTGCCCGGCCTTCCGCGTACCGGGCCAGCGTCACGCCCCGCGCCCGGGGGAGGTACCTTCGGGACCGTGAGTACGAACGACGAAGCGACCCGCTCCGAGTACGCGCAGGAGCCCGCCCGCCACGACCGGCTCGGCGAGAAGCTGCCGATCCGGATGCTGCACGACCGCGTGCTGGTGCGCATCGAGGGCGGCGAGGGCGAGCGCCGCTCGACCGGCGGCATCCTGATCCCGGCCACGGCGGAGCTGTCCAAGCGCTGTACCTGGGCGGAGGCCGTCGCGGTGGGCCAGAGCGTGCGCTCGGTGGAACCGGGGGACCGGGTGCTGTACGACCCGGAGGACAAGCTGGAGGTGGAGGTCCGCGGCGCCACCTACGTGCTGCTGCGCGAGCGCGACCTGCACGCCGTCGCCGCGACCCGTTTCGGCGACACGGAGGGCTCGACCGGGCTGTACCTGTGACGGCCTGATCCGCCCGGTGCCCCGTGGTGCCCCGACCCGGGTCGGGGCACCGCGCTTCCGGCGCGGGCGGCGGGCCGGGCCGCCCGGGCGTCGTCGGTGCCGCGCGGCGGACACGCGCTAGGGTCCCGGCATGGGTGTGCCGGTGATCGGGGATGCGGAGCGTCGGGCCAGGCTGGGGCGGCGGCAGTTGCTGGTGCCGTCGCTGCGGGCGGCGCGGGTGGAGGACGTGGCCGACGCGGTGGTCGGGCTGCACGCGACGGACGCGGCCACGGTGTACCTGTCGGCCTGCGCGCGGCTGGCGAAGCCCTCGGCGGCGGAGGTGGACCGGGCGCTGTACGAGGACGTCTCGCTGGTGAAGCTGCTGTCGATGCGGCGGACGATCTTCGCGGTGACGGAGGGCCTCGCCCCGTACGTGAGTTCGGCGGCGGCGCGGGCGATCGCGGCGAAGGAGCGGGCGACGCTGCTGAAGCACCTGCGGGACTTCGCCGAGGGCTGGGACGAGGCCCGGCTGGCGGAGACGGAGCGCGAGGTGCTGGCCGCGCTGGCCGTCCGCGGCGAGGCGACGACCAGGGAACTCTCCGAGGACGTACCGCAGTTGCGCGAGACGATGCTGATGTCGGCGGGCAAGGCGTACGAGGCGAAGCAGAGCGTGGGCAGCCGTCTGCTGCGGCTGCTGGCCTCCGACGGGCACGTGCGCCGCTCCCGCCCGCGCGGTTCGTGGCTGAGCAGCAGCTACCCGTGGGCGTTGGTGCCGCAGTGGCCGGAGGTGCCGGTGCGGGAGGCGAAGGCCGAGGTGGTGCGGCGCTGGCTGGCGGCGTACGGACCGGCGACGGCCGAGGACGTGAAGTGGTGGACGGGCTGGACGCTGGGGGACGTCCGCCGGGCGCTGGCCGATCTCGGGGCGCTGGACGTGGCGCTGGCCGGCGGAGCGCCGGCGCTGGTGCTGCCGGGGGACGAGGCGCCGGTGGCGGAGCCGGAGCCGTGGGCGGCGCTGCTGCCCGCGCTGGACCCGGCGGTGATGGGCTGGCGCGGGCGGGACTGGTACCTGCGGCCGGAGGACGTGCCGGCGCTGTTCGACCGGGCGGGCAACGCCGGGCCGACGGTGTGGTGGTGCGGCGAGGTGGTGGGCGGCTGGGCGCAGCGCCCCGACGGCGTGGTGCTGTGGCGGCTGTTCCGGGACGTCGGGGCGGCGGCGGAGCGGGCCGTCGCGGAGCGGGCCGAGCGGCTGGCGGGCTGGCTGGGGGAGGTGCGGGTGACGCCGCGGTTCCGCACCCCGCTGGAGCGCGAACTGGTGGCCCGGGGCGTGTCCTGAAGCCTGTTCCGGAAGTCCGGGGACAAAGCTTCAGGGCGTGGGCGGGGCCGCCGGGCGGCTGGCGGGGCCGCCGGTGGCGCTGGGCGGGGCGGTGGGGCGGGTCGGCTGGACCTGGCTGGGCCTGGGGGTGGGGCTGGGCTGTTCCGGCTCCGTCGTGGGCTTGGGCGCCTGCGGGCTGGGGGTGATCGGGCCGGGAGCGGGTCGGCCGGTGGCGGCGGGGGTGCTGGGCTCGTGGCCGGGCGGCGTGCCGGGGGCCGGGCCGGCGTTGGCGGGTTCGCCGCCGGCGGCGGGGGCGGTGGTCGGGGTGGTGGCGCTGGGGGTGGACCCGGCGGGGGCGGTGGGCCAGGGGGTGGCGGCGGGGGTGCCGTGTCCGGTCTTGAGGTCGAAGTCCTGGGTGGGGGTGCCGTCGAGGGCGGCGGCCATGTAGGCGGTCCAGATCCGGGTGGGGAAGGTGCCGCCGTTGATCCGGGTGAGTCCGGCGGTGCCGGCCAGTGGCTCCTTGGCGTGGGTCTTCGGGTTCTCCCGGAACAGGCCGACGGTGGTGGCGAGTTCGGGGGTGTAGCCGGCGAACCAGGCGGAGAGGTTGGAGTCGGTGGTGCCGGTCTTGCCGGCGGCGGGGCGGTTCAGGTCGAGGGCGGCGGCGCCGGTGCCGCGCGGGCTGACGACGTCGCGCAGCACGTCGGTGACGGAGTCGGCGGTCTCCCGGTCGAGGGCCTCGGTGGGGTCGTGTTCGGGCATCTTGGGGACGTCGACGGCGCCGCCGGGGTTGACGCGTTCGAGTTTGACGACGGACCAGGGGGTGCGGGCCCGGCCGTGGTCGGCGAGGGTGGCGTAGACGCCGGCCAGGTCGAGGGCGCTGGGGGTGGCGGTGCCGAGCGTCATCGAGGTGTTGGCCGGGTCCATGCCGCGGACGCTGTCGGGGATGCCGAGCTTGACGGCGGTCTCCCGGACGCGGGCGAGTCCGGCGTCGACGCCCTCCTGCGCGTACACGGAGTTGACGGACTTCACCATGGCGTAGCGCAGGGTGATGCTGCCGTAGTCGACGTCGTCCTCGTTGGGCGGCGCGTAGGGGGTGGGGCCGCCGGTGACGGGGCGTTCGCTGCTGCCGTCGTAGCGGGATTCGGTGGTGATCGGGACGCCGTCGAGGGTGTGCTGGGCGAGCAGGCCGGCGGCGAGGTCGATCGGTTTGAAGGTGGAGCCGATCTGGTTGTCCTGGCGCAGCGCGTCGTTGTAGGGCTGCTTGGCGTAGTCGGGGCCGCCGTAGACGGCGACGACCCGGCCGGTGGCGGGTTCGACGGAGGCGCCGGCGACCCGGACGTCGGTGTCGGTGGCGGGGCGGGCCCGGGGGTCGAGTTCGCCGGTGAGCCGGTCCTGGACGGCCTTGACGAAGGCGTCCTGCCGGGGCTTGTCGAAGGTGGTGGTGATGCGCCAGCCGCCGGCCTTGAGGGTGGCGGCGTCGAGGGTGCCGGAGGAGACGAGGTAGTCGTCGGCGACGCCGACCAGGTAGCCGGCCTGGCCGGCGAGGCCGGTGGCGGGCTGGGGGTCGATCGGGTCGGGGAAGGTGGTGGCGGCGCGGTCGGCGGGGGCGAGGAAGCCGAGCTGGACCATGCCGTCGAGGGTGTAGTTCCAGCGGGCGACGGCCTTCTCGCGGTTGGCGGGGGTGGCGGTCTTGACGTCGTAGAGGCTGGGGGCCTGGAGCAGGGAGGCGAGGTAGGCGCCCTGGGCGGGGGTGAGCCCGGAGACGTCGACGCCGTAGTAGGCGTGGGCGGCGCTCTGGATGCCGTAGGCGCCGCGGCCGAAGTAGCTGCTGTTGAGGTAGCCGGCGAGGATCTCGGGCTTGTCGCGCTGCTGGTCGACCTTGAGGGCGATGAGCAGTTCGCGGCCCTTGCGCTCGATGGTGCGGTCCTGGGTGAGGTAGTAGTTCTTGACGTACTGCTGGGTGATGGTGGAGCCGCCCTGCATGCCCTTGCCGAGCAGGGTGTTCCAGCCGGCCCGGAGCATGCCCTTCAGGTCGATCCCGCGGTTCTGGTAGAAGGTGCGGTCCTCGGCGGAGACGACGGCCTGCTGGGTCGCCGGCGGGATCTGGTCGATGGTGACGTCGGTGCGGTTGACGGCGCCGGTGCGGGCGATCTCGGTGGTGCCGTCGGCGTAGAGGTAGATGTTGTTCTGGGCGACGGCGTGGGCGTTGGGGTCGGGCACCGGGACGATGACGTAGAGCACGGCGAAGCCGCCGGCGGCGAGCAGGAACAGCAGGGTGAGGGTGCCGAGGGTGACCCGCCAGGTGGGCAGGAGCCGGCGCCAGAGCGGGAGGGCGCGGCGGGCCTCGCGGCGGGCGGCCCGTTTGGCCTGGCGGCGGGTGCTCAAGGTCATGCCGAGATTATCTGCTATTTGACGTCGGATCAGGCGGGGAAAACCGGGTGCGGGTGGTGCGGGCCGGAGGTACGGTGAAAGGTGCAAACCACATAACGCACCCACTTTCGCAGCTCCGCCCGCCAGGCCCGGCACCCCCGGGTACGGCCGGTCGGAGCCGCTGTGGCGTGCGCGGATGTCGAGGGGAATCCCCCTCTGCCCATATTTGTCGACAAGGAGACAATATGCTCTACGCCGCCGTTGCCCGCGGCGCCTTCCGCCGCTACTCCACCTACCGGGCCGCCACCGTGGCCGGCACCTTCACCAACACCGTCTTCGGCATCATCCTGGCCTCCACCTTCCTCGCCCTCTGGCAGGCCCGCCCCGGCCTCGGCGGCTACGACCAGAGCCAGGCCGTCACCTACATCTGGGTCAGCCAGAGCCTGCTGGTCACCGTCGCGGTCTGGGGCGGCGGCTTCCAGGACGACCTCCAGGAACGCTTCCGCAGCGGCGACATCGCCGTCGACCTCTACCGCCCGGTCGACTTCCAGGCCTGGTGGCTGGCCTCCGACCTCGGCCGGGCCGGCTTCCAGGCGCTGGTGCGCGGCACCGTGCCGATACTGATCGGCGCGCTGGTGTTCCGCATCCGGCTGCCCGAACACCCACTGACCTGGGCGTTCTTCCTGCTCTCGGTACTGCTGGCGGTCGTGGTCAGCTTCGGGCTGCGCTTCCTGGTCTCGATCACCGGCTTCTGGCTGCACGACTCGGAGGGGGTGCGCTCGGTGATGCTGGTGGTCTCGATGTTCTTCTCCGGGATGCTGCTGCCGGTCGCGCTGTTCCCCGGCCTGCTCGGCGACCTCGGCCGGGCGCTGCCCTGGTCGGCGCTGGTGAACGTCCCCACCGACGTCTTCCTGGAACGGACCGGCGGCACCGCCCTGTTCGGGGCGCTCGGCTTCCAGCTCGGCTGGGCGGTGGTGCTGCTCGCCGCCGGGCGGGGCGCCCAGTGGCTGGCCACCCGCAAGGTGGTGGTGCAGGGTGGCTGAGCAACTCGTCGGGCTCCGCCGGGAGCCCCTCGCCGCCCGCACCGCCTGGGCGCTGCGCTCCTGGTGGCTCTGCGCCCGGATGTGGATGCGTTCGATGATGGCCTACCGGGCCTCCTTCGCGCTCAACCTGGCGGCGAGCCTGGTCACCCACTCCCTCGACTTCGCGGTGCTGGTGATCATGTTCCTGCACACCGACCGGCTCGGCGGCTGGAGCCTGCCGGAGATCGCCTTCCTGTACGCCACCGCCACCTTCTCGCTCGGCGTCGCCAACCTGCTGGTCGGCTCGGCCGAGGGGCTCGGCGCGCGGATCCGCAGCGGCTCGCTGGACACCATGCTGATCCGGCCCGCGCCCGCGCTCTCCCAGCTGTGCGCCGAACGCTTCACGTTGCGCCGGCTCGGCCGCCCGCTCCAGGCCGTCGCGGTGCTGGTCTGGTCGCTGGCCGCCCTGGACGTCCACTGGACCTGGGACCGGGTGCTGCTGGTGCCCGCCCTGCTGCTCTGCGGCACCGTCATCTTCGGCGCGATCTACATCGGCGGCGCCACCGTCCAGTTCTGGTGGGGCGAGTCCAAGGAGATCCAGAACTCCTTCACCTACGGCGGCGCGACGCTGCTGCACTACCCGCCGACGATCTTCGCCAAGGAGCTGGTCGCCGGGGCGGTCTTCGGCGTCCCACTGGCCTTCGTCAACTGGCTTCCCGCGCTGCGCATCCTCGACCGGCCCGACCCGCTCGGCCTGCCCACCGCCTTCCAGTTCGCCTCGCCGGTCGTCGCCGCGCTCTGCGTCCTCGCCGCCGGGCTCGCCTGGCGGGCCGGGCTGCGCGCCTACCGCGGCACCGGCAGCTGAACCCCTCCCACGCACCCCTCCCACGCACCCCTCCCACCGCACCCCTCCCACCGCACCCCTCCCATCCCGAAGGAGCTCCCATGGCACTGATCGAACTCCAGGACGTCCACCGCACCTTCACCGTACGCACCCGCACGGGCCGGTTCAGCCGGGCCAAACGCGAGGTCCGGGCGGTGGACGGGCTCGGCTTCACCGTCGAGGCCGGCGAGTGCGTCGGCTACATCGGGCCCAACGGGGCCGGCAAGTCCACCACCATCAAGATGCTCACCGGCATCCTCGTCCCCAGCTCCGGACGGCTGCGGGTGGCCGGCGTCGACCCGGCGCGCGAACGCGTCGCACTGGCCCGCCGGATCGGCGTCGTCTTCGGCCAGCGCACCACCCTCTGGTGGGACCTGCCCCTGCGCGACTCCTTCGAACTCGCCCGCCGGATCTACCGCATCCCCGACGCCCGGTACCGCGAGAACCTCGGCCGCTGCGTCGAACTGCTCGACCTCGGCGGACTGCTGGACACCCCGGTGCGCCAGCTCTCGCTCGGCCAGCGGATGCGCGGCGATCTCGCCGCGGCGCTGCTGCACGACCCCCAGGTGCTCTACCTGGACGAGCCGACCATCGGCCTGGACGTGGTCAGCAAGGGCCGGGTGCGGGAGTTCCTGCGCGAGGTCAACCGGGACCGGGGCACCACCGTGCTGCTCACCACCCACGACCTGACCGACATCGAGCAGCTCTGCGGCCGGGTGATGGTGATCGACCACGGCCGGGTGGTCTACGACGGCGGACTGGAGGGCCTGCACGCCACCGGCCGCAGCGAGCGGACGCTGGTGGTGGACCTCGCCCAGGAACTCGCGCACCCGGTCGAGGTGCCCGGGGCCCGGGTCACCAGGGTCGAGGGGCCGCGCCAGTGGCTGGCCTTCCCGGCCCAGGAGAGCGCCGCGCCGATCGTGGCGGCGGTCGCCGCGCGCTACCCCTTGGTGGACCTGTCGGTGCGCGAACCGGCCATCGAGGACGTGATCGCCCGGATGTACGCGGAGGTCGCGATCGGCTGACGGGACGGACGCGCGGCGGCCGGGGGCTCTCCGGCCGCCGCCCGGCCGCCGTACGCCAGTGCCACAGCCGGGCGCGCGTTCGGTTCCCCGTCGCCGGTGCGGGTGATCATCGTGACCCCGGGCCTCCACCGTGAGTTGACCCGGCATCACTCGCCGATGCCGGAACCGGAGGCCCGCCCCCCGATGGCCGTACCCGACGTGACCGTGGTGGTCGCGGTCTACAACACCATGCCGTACCTCACCGCCTGCCTGGACTCGCTGGTCGGGCAGTCCCTGGCGCCGGGGCGGCTGGAGGTGGTGGCCGTGGACGACGGCTCCACGGACGGCGGCGGGGAGCTGCTGGACGAGTACGCCGCCCGCCACCCAGGGCTGTTCACGGTGCTGCACCAGCCCAACTCGGGCGGCCCGGCGGGCCCGACCAACCGCGCCCTGGAGCTGGCCCGCGGCCGCTACGTGCTGTTCCTCGGCGCGGACGACCGGCTCGGCGAGGAAGCGCTGGAGCGGCTGGTCACGGCCGCCGACACCTGGGGCTCGGACGTGGTGGTGCCCAAGCAGATCGGGGTGAACGGGCGGCTGGTCCCGCAGGGGATCTTCCACGCCGACGCCGAGTCCGTGGACTTCACCGACTCCGCGCTGGCCTGGGCGCTGGCCGACACCAAGCTGTTCCGGCTCGACCTCCTCCGGCGCCACGGGCTGCGCCGCGACGAGCGGTTGAAGGTCTTCTCGGACCAGCCGTTCACCCTGGAGGCCTGCCTGCGGGCGGCCCGGGTGTCCGTCCTCGCCTCCTACGACTGCTACTTCCTGGTGCTGCGCGAGGACCGGGGCAACGTCACCGAGCGGGCCGGGGTGCTGGACCGGTTGCGCGGGATCGCCGCGTTGCAGCAGGTGGCGGCGGAACTGGCGGAGCCCGGAGAGGAGTTGGACGCCATCCGGGCCCGCGGCTTCGGCTGGGACGTGCCGCGCCTGCTGCAGGAGGGCTTCCTGCTGCTGGCCGAGGACGTGCAGGAGCGGGTGTGCGTCGAGGTCGCGCGGCTGGTCGAGCGGTTCGGCGCCCGCGAGGTGTACCGCCGGCTGCCGTCCGCCGAGCGGGTGCGGCTCGAACTCGCCTGCGCGGTGCGGCCGGAGGCGCTGCGCGACCAGATCCGCTACGAGGCGGCGCACGGCGATCCACCCGTGGTGGTGGACGGCGGGCGGCGGTACGCGCGCTTCCCGGCGTTCCGGGACGCCCGGCTCGGCCTGCCGGACGAGCTGTTCCTGCTGCCGGAGGACGAGGCCGCCTCTGAGGCCGCCGCCGAGGCGGTCGGGAAGGCCGCCCCGCGGCTCGACCTCGCCCGGCAGCTGTGGCGCGGGCTCGTCCCGGAACAGCTGCGGCGCCGGCTGCGGCGCCACCCGGCGTGGCGCCGGCTGGCCGACTCGGTGAACGGAGGACGGGGATGAGCCTGGACGTCTGCGTGGTCGGCCTGGGCAAGCTGGGCCTGCCGCTGGCGGTGCAGTTCGCGCTGAAGGGCCACCGGGTGACCGGCGCGGACACCGCCCCCGGCGTGGTGGAGAGCGTCAACCGGGGCGTGCCGCCGTTCCCCCGGGAGGCGGGTCTGGACCAGGCGCTCAAGCGCGTCGTCGCCGAGGGCCTGCTGCGGGCCACCGCCGACACCACGGCCGCGGTGGCCCGGGCCGAAGCCGTCGTACTGGTCGTCCCGCTGGTCACCGCCGCCGACGGCAGCCCGGACTTCGCCCTGCTCGACGCGGCCACCGACGCCGTCGCGGCCGGGCTGCGCCGGGGCACCCTGGTCAGCTACGAGACCACCCTGCCGGTCGGCACCACCCGGGAGCGCTGGGCGCCCCGGCTGGCGTCCCGGTCGGGGCTCGCGGCCGGGAGGGACTTCGCGCTGGTGTTCAGCCCGGAGCGGGTGCGCACCGGACGGGTCTTCGCCGACCTGCGGCGCTACCCCAAGCTGGTCGGCGGCCTGGACGCGCCCTCCACCCGGCGCGGCGCCGAGTTCTACCGGGCGGTGCTGGACTTCGACCCGCGCCCGGACCTGCCCCGGCCCAACGGCGTCTGGGAACTGGCCTCGACGGAGGCGGCCGAGTTCAGCAAGCTCGCCGAGACCACGTACCGGGACGTCAACATCGCGCTGGCCAATCAGTTCGCCCGGTACGCGGACGAGGTCGGGGTGGACTTCGCGGAGATCGCCGACGCCTGCAACTCGCAGCCGTACAGCCACCTGCACCGGCCGGGCATCGCGGTCGGCGGGCACTGCATCCCGGTGTACCCGCGTCTCTACCTGTGGAACGACCCGGGCGCGACGGTGGTCCGGGCGGCGCGCGAGGCCAACCTGGCGGTTCCGGGGTACGCGGTGGGCGTGCTGGCGGGGGCGGTGCCGGGCGGGATCGCCGGGCAGGGCGTGCTGGTGCTCGGCGCGTCGTACCGGGGCGGGGTCAAGGAGACGGCGTACTCCGGGGTGTTCCCGCTGGTCGAGGCGGTGCGGTCGGCGGGTGCGCGGCCGTACGTCAGCGACCCGCTGTACGAGGCGGAGGAGTTGGCGGCGCTCGGGCTGCCGCCGTACGGCGGGGAGCCGGTGGTGGCGGCGGTGCTGCAGGCCGACCACCCGGAGTACCGGGACCTGACGCCGGCGGACCTGCCGGGGGTGCGGGTGCTGCTGGACGGGCGGCGGTGCACGGACCCGAAGCGCTGGGCGGGCGCGGAGGTGCGGCGGATGGTGCTGGGCGGGGCGTGAGGCCCGGGTTGTTCGGGGCGTCATGCCCGGTCGGTTCGGGTGTGAGGCCCGGTCGGTTCGGGGCGTGAGGCCCGGGCTGTTCGGTGCGTCACGCCCGGCGGGGGCGTGTGATCGCGAGGCGCGCCCCCGGCCGCGCCGGGCAACGGGCAGACTGGCGGGGTGAGTGACGATGCCTTCAGCGGGACCGGCCCCGGGGTCCGGTTCACCGCGGCCGACGAGCAGAAGAGACGCGGCGTCCGCCGGATGAAGACCATCGCGACCGGCCTGCTGGCCTTCGCGACCCTGGTCTTCGCCCTGTCCACCTGGGCCGGGGCGGCCGGCGCCGGCCCCTGGGCGGGGTACGTGGCGGCCGCCGCCGAGGCGGGCATGGTCGGCGCGCTGGCCGACTGGTTCGCGGTGACCGCGCTGTTCCGCCGGCCGTTCGGCCTGCCGATCCCGCACACCGCGATCATCCCGACCAAGAAGGACGCCTTCGGCCGCTCGCTCGGCGACTTCGTCGGCGAGAACTTCCTCTCCGGCCACGTGGTCCGCGGCCGCCTGGCGGCACTCGGCATCGGCCGCCGGCTGGGGGAGTGGCTGGCCGCGCCGGGCAGTGCCGAGCGGGTCACCAAGGAGGCCTCGGCGGCGCTGCGCGGCCTGCTCGCGGTGCTCCGCGACGACGACGTGCGGGCGGTGGTCGCCGAGGCGGTGACCAGGCGGGCCGCGGCCACCTCGGTGGCCGAGCCGATGGGCCGGATGCTCGGCAAGGTGGTCGCGGACGGCGGGCACCACGGGGTGGTGGACCTGGTCGCCGTCCGGGCGCACGGCTGGCTGACCACCAACCACGAGGACGTGGTCCGCAAGGTGACCCAGAAGACCCCGGGCTGGACGCCCCGGTTCATCGACCACCAGGTCGGCGAACGGGTCTACAAGGAGCTGCTGCGCTTCGTCACCGACATCCGGGACGACCCGGACCACCCGGCCCGCGGCGCGATCGACAACTTCCTCGCCGACTTCGCGACCGAGCTGCAGACCGACCCGGAGACCATCGCCCGGGTCGAGCGGGCCAAGGGCGAGCTGCTGGCCCGCGCCGAGGTGCAGGACCTGATCAACTCCACCTGGGCGGCCGTGCGCACCCTGGTGATGGGCGCGGCCGAGGACGAGGACAGCGAACTGCGCCGGCGCATCCGCGACGGCGTGCGCCGCTTCGGCGAGCGCCTGTCCACCGACCCCAAGCTCCAGGCCAAGGTGGACGGCTGGCTCCAGGACGCCGCCCAGTACCTGGTCGACACCTACCGCACCGAGATCACCTCGCTGATCTCCGAGACGGTGGCGGGCTGGGACGCCGACGACGCCTCCCGCAAGATCGAGGCCAACGTCGGCCGCGACCTCCAGTTCATCCGGATCAACGGCACCGTGGTCGGCGCCCTGGCCGGGCTGCTGATCCACACCCTGGCGGTGGCGCTCGGAGGGTGACCCCGGGCACGGCCTATCCTTGCCAGCAACTGTCTTCAGTACGCGCGTAGAAGGAAGAAGGGAACCACCGTGGTCCAGCCGGACGGAAGTCGGATCGGCCCCAACCCCAGTCGGATCGAGCCCGCAGACCGGAGCATCGAGGCGTTCATCGCCGGGATGCCCAAGGCGGAACTGCACGTCCACCACGTCGGCTCGGCCTCGCCGCGCGTCGTCGCGGAACTGGCCGCCCGGCACGCCGGGAACTCCAAGGTGCCGACCGACCCGGCGGCGCTCGCCGAGTACTTCACCTTCACCGACTTCGCGCACTTCATCGAGGTCTACCTGAGCGTGGTGGACCTGGTCCGGGACGCCGAGGACGTCCGCGCGCTCACCTACGGCGTCGCCGAGGACATGGCCCGGCAGAACATCCGGTACGCCGAGCTGACCATCACCCCGTACTCCTCGGTCCGCCGGGGCATCCCCGAGGTCGCCTTCATGGAGGCGATCGAGGACGCCCGGCTGCGCGCCGAGAAGGAGCTCGGCGTGGTGCTGCGCTGGTGCTTCGACATCCCGGGCGAGGCCGGGCTGCAGTCCGCCGAGGAGACCGCCCGGCTGGCCACCGAGCTGGGCCCCGACGGCCTGGTCAGCTTCGGCCTGGGCGGCCCGGAGATCGGCGTGCCGCGCCCGCAGTTCAAGCCGTACTTCGACCGGGCCCGGGCGGCCGGCCTGCGCAGCGTCCCGCACGCGGGCGAGACCACCGGGCCGGAGACGGTCTGGGACGCGATCCGGATGCTCGGCGCCGAGCGCATCGGGCACGGAACCCAGGCGGTGAAGGACCCGGCGCTGGTCGACCACTTGGGCGAGCACCGCATCCCGCTGGAGGTCTGCCCGACCTCCAACCTCGCCACCCGGGTGGTGGAGCGGATCGAGGACCACCCGATCAAGCGGATGGTCGACGCCGGGCTGCTGGTGACGGTCAACAGCGACGACCCGCCGATGTTCGGCACCGACCTCAACACCGAGTACGCGGTGGCGGCGCGACTGCTGGGCCTGGACGAGGCCGGGGTGGCGGGGCTGGCCCGCAACGCCGTCGAGGCCTCCTTCCTGGACGGGGCGGGCAAGACCCGGCTGGCCGGGGAGATCGACGCCTACCTGGCGGGCTGGCAGCAGGCCTGACCTTCCCGCGGTCGCGTTTCCCGCGGTCGCGTTTCCCCTGGTGAACCGCCCCGTTGACCTCGGTCGGCGGGGCGGTTCCGTGCTCGGGTGCCGGCCGCGCCACCCTCGTTCCGGTGGTGGCGCCAAAGTGGTGCCACAAATGGCTCGACATGGCGCCACCGCCGTGCCATGCTTACGGCCATGGACCTCACGCCGTACGTGGAAAACCTCCGGAACGAGCTCGCGGTGGCCGCCGCCACCGGCGGGGACGAAGCCCGTGCGCTGGCCGAGCGGCTCACGCTCCCGCTGGAGTCGGCCGTGCGGCTCACCCTGCTCAACGCGCTCTCGGCCGCCATGGGCGAAGTCACCCGCGACCTCGCCCCCGGCTCGGTGGACGTGCGTCTGCGCGGGCTCGACCCCGAGTTCGTGGTGACGGCGCCGCCCGGCTCGGACGCCTTCCACGGCGATACGGCGCCACAGCCGGCACCGATGGCGCCACTCGTGCCACCGGTGGTGCCGCCGGTGGTGTCTTCGGCGGCGCCGGAGCCGGACGAGACCGGCACCGCCCGGATCAACTTCCGTCTGCCCGCCCACCTCAAGGCCAGGGCGGAGGAGGCCGCCGCCGAGGCCGGCCTCTCGCTCAACGCCTGGCTGGTCCGGGCCCTGGCCGGCGCCCTGGAGGGCGGCGAGCCGGCCCGCCGGCCGGTGGCCGATCCGGGCAGCCGGGTCGCGCGCAGCGTCGGCGGCCAGGGCTTCACCGGCTGGGTCCACTGAGGCCTCCGCAGTACCCCGAGCATCCGCACGACCTCCCGCACCACCTTCTGCACCTTCGACGTCACCCCCGCTCCGACCAGCGGGAACATCCACACGAGTCACAAGGACGGGACAGCCATGCCTACGTACGAGACCGACGGACCGATCTCCGCCATCCTCGAATTCGACATCGGCTCGGTCTGGATCAAGGCAGGCAAGCGCACCGACGCGGTGGTCGAGGTCCGGCCCGCCAATCCGGCCAAGGAGGCGGACGTCAAGGCCGCCGAGCAGACCCAGGTCGACTTCTCCGGTGGCCGGCTCGGCATCAAGGCCCCCAAGCAGCGCAGCGTCTTCAGCGGCAAGAAGGGTGCGGTCGAGGTCCTGGTCGAGCTGCCGGCCGGCTCCGAGGTCCACAGCGAGTCGCCGATGGCCGAGTTCGTCACCGAGGGCCCGCTCGGTGCCTGCCGGCTGAAGACCTCGCTCGGCCGGATCCAGGTCGAGAGCGCCGAGAGCGCCCGGCTCGACAGCGGCTTCGGGGACGTCCGGCTCGGCGCGACGACCGGGGACGCCGAGGTGACGGGGGCCGGCCGGATCGAGATCGGATCCGTCGGGGGCCGGCTGACGGTGAAGAACAGCAACGGCGACACCGAGGTCGACGAGGTGCACGGCGAACTCCACGCCAACGCCTCCAACGGCCGGATCCACGTCGGCCTCGCCGAGGGGAACGTGGACGCCAAGTCGGCGCACGGCCACATCCGGGTCGGCCGGGTGGTCCGCGGCAAGGTCACCCTCCAGACCAGCGTGGGGGACGTCGAGGTCGGCATCGCGGAGGGCACCGCGGCCTGGCTCGACGTGCACAGCAAGGTCGGCGGCGTCCGCAACGACCTCGGCCCCACCCAGGGCCCGGGCGACGCGGTGGAGACGGTCGAGGTCCGCGGCCGCACCCAGGTCGGCAACGTCGTCGTCCGGAGGGCCTGATGGCGGCCGACTCCGCGGTCCCGGCGATCTCGGCGACCGGACTCACCAAGTCCTACGGGGACAAGGCGGTCCTGAGGGGCGTCGACCTGGAGATCCCGGCGGGCAGCGTGTTCGCCCTGCTCGGGCCCAACGGCGCCGGCAAGACCACCACCGTGCAGATCCTCTCCACCCTGATCCCCGCGGACGGCGGCTCGGCCCGGGTGGTCGGGCACGACGTGGCACGCGAGGCCGACGCGGTGCGGAAGGCGATCGGGGTGACGGGCCAGTTCTCGGCGGTGGACAACCTGCTCACCGCCGAGGAGAACCTGATGCTGATGGCCGACCTCAACCACCTCCGCCGTCGGGAGGGGCGGAGGCGGACGGAGGAACTGCTGCGGCGCTTCGATCTCACCGAGGCCTCGCGCAAGGCCGTCACCACCTTCTCCGGCGGCATGCGGCGCAAGCTCGACCTCGCGATGACCCTGGTCGGGGGCCCGAAGGTGATCTTCCTGGACGAGCCGACCACCGGGCTGGACCCGCGCAGCCGGCGCACCATGTGGGAGATCATCCGGAGCCTGGTCGCCGACCACGGGGTGACGGTCCTCCTCACCACCCAGTACCTGGAGGAGGCCGACCAGCTCGCCGACCGGATCGCCGTCCTGGACGGCGGCCGGATCGTCGCCGAGGGCACGGCCGAGGAGCTGAAGCGGTTCGCCCCCGGCGGGCGGATCCGGCTCCGGTTCGCGGACGCCGGCTCGCTGGCCACCGCCGCCGCGCTGTTCGAATACGCCACGGCCGACACCGAGGCACTGCGGCTGGAGATCCCGGGGGACAACTCCGTCCTCACCGTGAAGGCCGTGCTGGACGTGCTCGACAACGCGTCCGTGCAGGCCGAGTCGTTGGTCGTGGAGACGGCCGACCTGGACGACGCGTTCCTTCAACTGACCGGGGAGGGCGTGCGATGAGCATGGCCACGGGCACGGCCGGCCACGCGCTCAGCGACTCGCTGACCATGCTGCGCCGCAACCTCAAGCACGCGCTGCGGTACCCGTCCCTGACCTTCGCGGTCGTGGTGATGCCGGTCATGATGCTGCTGCTCTTCAACTACGCCTACGGCAGCACCCTGGGCGCCGGAATCGGCGGCGGCAACTACATCGACTACGTGACGCCCGGCATCGTGCTGATGGCGGCCACCTCCGGGTCGCTGGTCACCGCGATCGGCATCTGCACCGACATGACCGAGGGCATCGTCAACCGCTTCCGCACGATGGCCATATCGCGCTCCGCCTTCCTGGCCGGGCACGTGGTCGGCAGTGTCATCCAGACCATGATCGGGCTGGTGCTGGTGCTGGTGATCGGCACGGCCCTCGCGATGGGCTTCCGGCCGAACGCCGGACCGGTGGAGTGGCTGGCCGCGATGGGCCTGCTGCTCTTCCTCACGATCGCCCTGACCTGGATATCGGCCGGCATCGGCCTGGTGGCCAAGACGGTCGAGAGCGCCAGCAACATGCCGATGCCGCTGCAGTTCCTGCCCTTCATCGGCAGCGCCATCGTGCCGACCGACTCCATGCCGACGGCACTGCGCTGGTTCGCCGAGTACCAGCCCTTCACCCCCATGATCGAGACCCTGCGCGGGCTGTTGATGGGGACCGGGATCGGCACCAGTGCCTGGAGCGCCCTGGCCTGGTGCACCGTGCTGACGCTGGTCGGCTACTTCTGGTCGCGGAGCGTCTTCTACCGGCGGTGACGGGGGTACGGCCGGTGCACCCGGCGGCCCGGACGACGGAGCATCCGTCGTCCGGGCCGTCCGGCATCCCCGTAGTAAAGTCCCGGCAAAGGACAACTCCGGGGGGAGCAAATGACGGTGACGCGCCGCAAGCAGGTCGTGTGGTGGCTCCGGGGCGCGGCGCTGGCGGCCCTCCTGGTGTACCTGCCGGGCTACTTCTCCTCCCGCCAGGGCGGGCTGGTCGAGGTCGAGCGCTGGCTGAACCACCCAGTGCTGCTGCTCGGGACGACGATCGCGCTGGCCGTGGCCTCGGTGGTGGCCCGGTTCGAGTTCCGCACCAGATGGGCGCAGATCGGTTGTGCGGCCGTCCTGTCACCGCTCCTCGTCATCGGGGCGGGGGTCGGAGCCGTGGCGTACATCTTCGGCGGTGACGGCCGGCTGGTCGACCGCAAGCCCGACCCGAACCGCTCCGACCACGTGCTGCGCGTCACCGACATCGCCTTCTCGATCGATCCGGTCTACCGGGTGGAGTTGTTGACGGGAAGCGGCTGGTCGGCCCGCCACTGGGGCCTCGGCACCTGGGAGGAGGGCGACGGCTTCGTCAAGGCCGAATGGTCCGCCCCGGGCCGGATCACGGTGACCTTGCAGAAGGAGATCGAGGTCTTCACCGTGGACGAGGACGGGACGCTGGGCGGCCCCTCGGCCATACCCCGGCCCCGCTAGAGCTGTCGTAAGGTCCGTGCCGAAGATCAGTGAACCGCCGGGGGGGCGAAGGTGACAGCGGCACGTCGCAAGCAGATCGCGTGGAGGCCCCGGGAGGAACCCTGTCCCGGGCCCGCTGAAGAGCCGGCCCTTCTCCGGGGGCCGGAGGAGGGCCCGGGTCCTTCACATCAGCGAGGTGGCGTCACCAGCGGTCGACGCCCATGGTCCTGGCCGCGCTGTGGACGGCGTTGTAGTGCGGGATCGACATGTCGGACTTCTTCTGGCCCGCCGGAAGGTTCCGGTCAGCGGCGCGGAACTCGTCGCGGGCCTCCGCGAGCAGGCTGGTTCCGTGGGAGACCGGGACGTCCTTGGTGCCGTGCGCCGGGTGGGACTTGGCGGCCGTCCTGCTGCCCGCGTTGATCAGGGTGCTGCGGGCCTGGTTGTAGTCGGCGACCTTGACGGTCTTCGGGTTGCGGAGCTCCGCCCGCACCCCGGCCGCCGACGGCGCCTGTTCGGCGGCGACGGCGGCCGGAGCGGCAGCGGTGGTGAGCGCACCCGTCACGAGGACGGTCGCGAAGGCGTTCCGAAGGGACCTGTGCATGAGGGTGTCCTTCCGATGGGAAAGCGTCACGGATTCGCCCCTCATGAGCACCGGAACGGTCAGGGTGCGAACGCCTCCGCTCTACCCCGGCCCCTGGCGGCGGAAAACCGGCTTCCGCTCAGGAAGTTCGCCGACGATGAGATCAGGCCTTTGCCTGATTGTGCGTTCATGGGATCAGCGCAGTGGAACGGGGGGGCCCCACCCCGTTCGGGTCCGCCAGCGGTGTGGAGCCGGCACCCTTCCGACTGTGGAGCGCCAGGCCCGGGTTGCACGGACTCTTCCTACTGAAAGTAGGACGTGCTCTGGTAGCACCGCTGACGCCTGACGAGGAATCATCTCCCTCGCGATGTCGAAAATATTAGCAGCTCAGCACCCGTGCGACGAATCGCGGCCGGGCGGATGGGCGCCGTCGGTCAGAGCTCTCTCGTCATGAACGCGCTGTTCGGGTCGGGCCGGTAGTCCGCGAACGGTTCGCAGGGGACGAATCCGAACTTTTCGTACAGCTTCCTGGCCGGCAGGAAGAAGTCGGGCGTGCCGGTCTCCAGGCTCAGTTTCGTGAAGCCCATGCGCCTGGCTTCGGTGATGATGTGCTCCAGCAGCAGGGACGCGACGCCGCTCCGCTTGCGCAGGGGTGCCGTGCGCATCGACTTCAGTTCGGCGTGGTCTGCGTCCAGTTGCTTGAGAGCGCCGCAGCCGACCAGGACGCCGTCGTCCCGCACCGACCAGAACGTGATCCCGGGCCGACGGAGGGCGTCGAGATCGAGGGCGTGGGTGCTGGTCGGTGGGGAGATGGCCCGCATCTGCTGGACGTGCTCGTCGAGGAAGCGGGCGATCTCGGGGCCGGAGAGGTCGTCGGTCGCGATCTGCACTGTTGCTCCTGTCCCGGGTCGGGAAACGCGGAAGGGTCCGGCACCCGTGTGGATGCCGGACCCTTCCGATCGTGGAGCGCCAGGCCCGGGTTGCACGGACTCTTCCTACTGAAAGTAGGACGTGCTCTGGTAGCACCGCTGACGCCTGACGAGAGATCATCTCCCTCGCGATGTCGAAAATATTAGCAGCTCAACACCCGTGCGACGAATCGCGGCTGGGCACCCGGGGGCGCCGTGCGTCCACTCCGCGACCACGGTGCCGCCGGCGACCTGCCACACTCGTGCGGACGCGGATGGAGGGGCGGATGGCAGAGCAGAAGAGCGGGGCGTCGGGGGTCGGGGATGCGGCCGGGGAGATGGCGCTCGATGTCGAGATGTCCTCGAAGGGGCTCCGGGTTCTCCGGTTTTCGGCGCCGGATTCTCGGCAGTTCCACAACACCGTGCGGTTCGTGGCAGTTCTTGCCGTCATCGTTGTCCTGGGCAGGGCGTGGCTGGCGACAAAGGAGCCAGCGGAGCGGCATGAGTCGACCCAGTGCGGTTGTTGCACGGCGGACGGGGTGTAGTCGCTCGTTCAGGGGCGATGAAAAGCGGAAGGGCCCGGCACCCGTGTGGATGCCGGACCCTTCCGATCGTGGAGCGCCAGGCCCGGGTTGCACGGACTCTTCCTACTGAAAGTAGGACGTGCTCTGGTAGCACCGCTGACGCCTGACGAGAGATCATCTCCCTCGTGACGTCAGGAATATTAGCAGATCAGCACCCGTGTGCCGAATCGCGGCCCCGGCCGGTGCAGCGGGGGAGTCAGGCGTCGAACTCGCCGGCGCGGATCGCGGACACGAGGTCGCGCCATTCGTCGGGGGTGAGTTGGGCGATGGCTTCGGGCAGGAGGCTGCTACGGACGTAGACGGCGTCGGGGCCTATGGCCACCTCGGGGCAGCTTGCGCCATCGGGGCAAGCTTCAGGGCGCTTCCAGCGGAGTGTTTCCATGGCTTAGATCTCTTTCTTGATGAGCCGGATGGCATCACGGGACTGGCTCTCGGTGAGAGACCGCTCGGTCATCCTGTCGATGATGTAGCGGTAGTTCTCCAAGTGCTTCTGCTCATGCAGGAATGCCGGGCCGCCGACGGCGTCGAGCTGGACAGTGTCGAGCCGTTTCACAGGGCCGTTGGCATGGATGACGCCTTGTCCCGCGCCCATGAACCCGTTGGTGCTGAAGGTGATCACCCGAAGTGTCACATGAGGAAGTTCCGAGTACTCAAGCAGCCTGTCAAGCTGTCGCCTGGCAGCATCACGGCCGCCGAACAGCATGCGCAGGGCGGCCTCGTGCACCAATGCCGAGTATGGCTCAGCTCCGTCTCGCATCAAGAACGTCGAACGCTGCACTCGATGCTCAACGCGGGCTTCCAGGAGGCGCGGTGAGAGCGGCGGGTAGACATCCTGGAAGATTGCCCGCCCGTACTCCTCGGTCTGCATAACGCCGGGAACATGCGAGACCTGATACGTGCGCATTCCCTTGGCGAAGTACTCCATCTCCGCGATGTCCAGGAAGCCGACCGGCACGGAACCGCGAAAGTCCTCCCACCAGCCTCTGTGGCGCTCCTCGGCCATGGCGCCGAGTGCCTCGATGTAGGTGGCATCGCTCTCCTGGAAGTCGGAGGCGAGCATCCTCACGCGTTCGGCGCTGATCGGGTACTGCGCCTTCTCGATCTGCGTGATCTTCGTTCGAGAGAACCCAAACAGCGCGGCAGCCTCGGCAGTTGTGCGTCCGGCGCAGTCGCGCATCTTCCGCAGCTCGATGCCGACTCGTTCCTGCCGGGCAGACGGGGTGGTTCCTGGTGGCATGCCCCAAGCATCCATTGCAATTGCGTGAGGGGTCCAGCAATCCATCGATCGAGTGAAGAAACAGGTAGAAGTGCCGGTACATGTACCAGCGATGTCCTACAGTCGGTGACGCACCGACCACCGATGCGGGCGTCAGTAACGCTGCCCTGCACCGCAGAGCACCCATGTCCGGACTGGCTCACGGTGACTTCTCGCTCGGTTCATCCTTCCATTCCCCTTGGGAGACGCTGTGCGTAACCTCAACTCCCCCTCCCTCACCCTCTCCCGCGACGCCCTCCGCGACGGGATGACCAGTGCCGGCTGGCCGCCCTCCCTCATCGCGGACGCCGAACTCGCGATGGTCGAACTGATCGTCAACGCCTGGCGCCACGGTGAGACGACCTCCCCGGTCATCCTGATCCACCACCGCGCCAACACCCTGCGCGTCGCGGTCTCCGACCGCAGCCCCCTTCTCCCGGAACAGGGCCCCCTCGCCCTTCTCTCCGAGACCGGCCGGGGCCTCCAGCTCGTCGCCGGCCTCACCCACCGTTGGGGCGTCGATCCCCAACACCTGGGCAAAACCGTCTGGTTCGAGCTGGACGGTGCTGTCGCGTGAGCGCCCACCACCCCATTCACCCCGCCGACCCGGCGCTGCTGCACCTCACCTCGCGCCAGGTAGCCCAACTCATCGTCGAACTCCGCACGGAAGGAAGAGAGTTCGGCCTCCTCTGGCCGTCCGCCAGCCCCGGCGACATCAACCTCCACGGCCGGCGCCTGGTCGACATCGGCAACGTCCCGGCCAGCACTCTGGTCAACCTCCTCGCGCTCATCCGCGAGTTCAGGCGCAACCGCGATGTCCACCACCGGGCCGAGTGATCGTTTACCGGATCAGTGCTCTTATACGATCTGAATCCTTGAGCGCAGACCCCTGCTGCAGCTGGGGTCGGCTCTTCCTTGGCCGGAGGCGCAAAGCGACGCGATTCGGTGCGGTGTCAGTGGCGTGCATGAGGTTGATCGCAGCTGCCGAAGGGGGTGTTCCGCGATATTGTCCGGGCGTCGGTACCGGCTTGAACTCGACTCGGCGCAGGTCGGGTTGTGCGAGGTGTTCGGCGACATCTGCCGGGTGGTGTGGAACACCGCTTTGGAGCAGCGGCGGTAGTACCGGCGGCGGGGTGACGTGGATGGACTACGTTCCGCAGGCCGCCGAGTTGGTGGCGGCGAAGCGGGAGTTTCCGTGGCTTGGGGCTGCGCTGTCGCATGTGTTGCAGCAGGCGCTGCGGGACTTGGACCGGGCGTGCCGCGAGCACGGGACGTTCAGGGTCCGGTGGCGGTCGAAGGCCCGCTGGCCGCCGTCGTTCCGGTTCCCGGCGGGGAACCTGATCGCGGTGGAGCGGATCGGCCGCAGGTGGGACCGGGTGAAGTTCCCGAAGTTTGGCTGGGTGCGCTTTCGCTGGTCCCGGCCGCAACGTCCGGGCCAAGGAAGGGCTCAACCGGGCTATCCTCGACAAGGGTTGGCACGTGCTCGAACTCGCGCTGCGCAACGCGGCGCGGCGCGTACCACCGGTACCCGCGTGGTGCTGGTGAATCCCGCGTGCACGTCGCAGACCTGCAACGCCTGCGGGCACGGGGACCACGCCGACGTGTACGCCGCGAAGAACATCCTCAACGCCGCAGGGCATGCGGTGTCAGGGCGTGGAGATCTCGCCACGAGGCGGTCCGTGAAGCGCCAACCACCGGCGACGCGCACACGCGGAGGGCGAAGCCCTGCGGCAGGGATCCCCGCGCTTTAGCGAGGGGGAGAAGTCAAGAATCTCAACAACGCG
The DNA here is from genome assembly GCF_053612025.1 of Kitasatospora sp. NPDC054768. Lineage (NCBI taxonomy): Bacteria > Bacillati > Actinomycetota > Actinomycetes > Kitasatosporales > Streptomycetaceae > Kitasatospora > Kitasatospora sp. NPDC054768. Next base: position 30,770 of record NZ_JBSHBN010000035.1, on the reverse strand, counting down.
GTCAACGCGCTCTCCGACCTGCCACTGCGCGAGCAGGTCGGGCAGCTGGCGTACCGGCAGTGCGTGGCGCGCTCCCGCCCGTCGTTCGCTCAGTGATCCGGGGCCTCGCTCGGGGCATGCCGAGGTGCTCGCGGTTCAGGGCAGCGGAGTCTCGGTATCCTCGGGCCGGGCTCTGCGCCATGGCGTTCCGTCAATGTCGATGACGGGGCCGGGTCCGCCCTCGGCGGGTGCCAGCCGCATGCTGACCCACTCGCCCGGGCGGGGTTCGGGGATGCCCAGCCCGGTGAGTACCGACCGGTCCCCGAAGTGACCGGCAGTCACCAGAATGCCTTCGCGGCGAAGTCGAGGCAGTGTCTCGCGCAGTCGCCGCATGGGGTCCGGTGCGCGGCACACGGTCGCCAGATCGCTCCGGGTCAACCGCCTGCCCTGCGCCCGCCGGAACAGCTCGATCAGCCGTCGCGGTCCGGTGTCCTGCCCGAGAACGGCCTCCCGGTCCTCCTCGGTGAGTTGTTGCAGGACTCCGGTGCGGAAGTCCCCGTTCAACCGGATCCAACGGATCGCGTCGCGGCCCTGGCGGGTGAGTGGGGACCTGCGGTCCCGGTTGTACGACTCCCTCAGGTGCTCGGGCTGGAGCCGGATGACGCCATAGCTGTACTTTCCAGTGCGGTCGTCCGCCTCGGCAACGACGCAGAGCGACCCCACGAGTTCGGGTCCGAAGAGCCACATGCCGCTCCGAAGGAGAGTCCACTTCAGGTCGAAGCCGATGCCGTCCAGGGTGAAGTCGAGGTGTCCGGTGTCGTCCGTCAGCCCGAACTCCCGTTGCATCAGCCGGCGCACGGTCGAGCCGAAGAGCACCTTCTCGGCCTTCTCCAGTTGCCTCCACTCGTAGCGGCCGGTCCGGCCGCCGTCCAGCAGGTAGTCACCGGCGCTCTCGATCACTCCGGCGATCCGCGAGCCGGCCGGATCCAGCCGGGTCAACTCCCGTACCAGGTGTTCGAGCTCAGGGTCGGCCGAGTCCGGGATCTCGATCTCGAACAGGGACTGGGTGTCGCCGCCGCCATCGGACCGCGGGCCGGCCGGCGACTGCGAGTCGACCCGATCGTCGGTCACATCCGCTCTATCTGCTTCGTCAGCCCCGTCAGGTGTCGACGCGTCCGCCGACCGGTCCCAGGGCGAGGCGGTCAGCCAGTCCCGCAGCCGGGCCGTCTCGGCCCGGGCGGCCTGCGCCTCGGCCAGGGCCTCGTCACTGCTCGCGGCGATGTACTGGATCCGCTCCAGCATCTCGCCGAGCATGTCGTCCCCGATCACCGCTCCACCGGAACCTCCTGGAGCCAGCGAGGAGAGCAACTGCCTGGTCACAGCGACCTCGGCCGCCAACTGCAGGTTCTCCTGGTGCTTCTTCTGCAGTTCCTTCCGCAGGCGCTGGATCTCGGTGCTCCGGCGGTCCTCCTCCGGCTCCTGGCCCGCCCCGATCCGGCTGCCGTCCATCTGTTCGCGGGCGAGGGTGTAGAACTCCCGCACACGCTCTTGGGCGGCCTGCCGATCGCCACGTGTCGCGCGAACGCACACATCGGCCACGGCCTCTGCAAGACGCGGCGTGGCGTGCAGGTTCGTCCCGCGGAGCAGCCGATGCAGCGTTTGCTCTGCGGGAGGGTCCGCCGGCTCGTCGCGCATGGCCTCGACGAGCCGGCGGCGGAGTTCGGCCACGTTCAGGCCCGCGCTGTCGCGCAGGTCCCGCAGGTGCAGGACGAGCAGGTTCATCGCGGGACAGGCCCCGAGCGGATCGCCCTGGCGGCGCCCGCTGCGGATCCGTTCCGGTATCACCGAGGCCTCCAAGATCTCTCGGCAGTTCGCGCATTCTATCCGAGAGAATATGAGAGAAGGGCGAGCCGCCGACCACCTCGTGCAACCGTTGGGGCCGACTCCCACGAATGACCCAACGCCCGGCTCGCCGCCGCACATTGATCGACCTGCTGGCCTTCCTCGCAGTGCTGGCAACCGGGATCACCCTGGTTGCGCTGGAAGCCACGGGGATGACGGTCGTCATGGTGGCCGGTGCTCTCTCCACCCTCTATGCCGCGTGGACGGTGGGCAGCCGACGGCAGCAGCCTCCGGACCGGCTCGACGTCCGGGGCGCCGACGGGCTTCCCGAATCGCCCTCGTCGGCAAGCGGCTGAGACGGCTCTCGCCCTGCCAGGGGTGAGCATCGGGCGACCCGCGAACGCTGGTTCGACCGGCGCCCTGCGCCGCTTGGACCAGCACCTCCGTCCCCCAGGTGTCAGGGCGCCGGTATGTCACGTCCCGGCGCCGGCCGCGCAGGAAGTCGACCCGGCCGACCTCCTGCGCTTTCCTCTTCCGGGCTCCGGCTACGAGAAGTCCAGGACCAGGCGGCCGCGCAGGCCGCCCGCTTCCAGGGGGCGGTGGGCCCGGGCGGCTTCCTCGGCGGGCAGCACGTCCGCGACGTGCAGGGTCAGGGCGCCCGCCTCGGCCTGGCGGCGGAGGGCGTCCAGCCGCTCGGTGTCCGTGATGGCGTCCGTCACCATCACCGGGCGCACCCGGATGCGGGCCTCGCTGGGGCGTGTCTGCGGCTCGGGCAGCTCCAGGACGCGCAGGATTTCAGGGCCGCTGAAATCCTCAATTCCCTTGGCTCTCATGCCACTTGCAAGTCATCGCGCGGATCGGGTGTTCCCGCGTTCCGGGCGCCGATGCCGATGCCGAGTCCTCAGTCCCGTGGCCAGGGCCGCCCGTCGAGCCGCTCGATGCCGGTGTTGAAGCGGCGCAGGAAGCCGGCGAAGGAGGCTATGTCCTCCTCCGGCCAGTCCGTCATCACGAGGTTCAGTGCCCGTACGTGGGCCTCGCGTTCCGCTTCCAGGCGGTTCCGGCCCTCCTCGGTGAGGCGGAACTTGCGGGCGATGCCGCCGTCCGGGTCCGGGATGCGTTCGAGCAGTCCCGCGCTCTTCAGGGCCGCGGTCTGCCGGTTGAGGGTGGAGACGTCCAGGGCGAAGGCGTCGCTCAACTGCCCGATGGACATGGGCCCCTCGGCGTCGACCCGGCTGAGCAGGATGTAGGAACTGCGTTCGAGCTGGCTGCCCTCGGGGCGGGCGTTGACCTGGCTCAGGTCGCGGTGCCGGGCGAACACCAGGAATTCGAGGGCGACCTCGTGCGTGGGGCTGGTCATGTCGAAGTCCCTTCATCACCGCTTCGACCTGCGGTTTCTCCGTGGATCACCTTTCAGTATGCCAGAGGTATGCGTGGCCCACATGATGTGCACGACGCACATCATGTGTAAGCTGACCATTCTGTGTTCCATGCACATTGTGTGTTTTCTGCACACTCCTGCTCTTCGACTGCCCGAGGAGGCCCGTCATCAACGGCCCCGCCCCCACTCCCCGCACCGGTCCGATCGTGGCGGTGCTCGCCTTCACCGGCACCGTCGCCGCGATCATGCAGACCCTGGTCACCCCACTGATCAGCGAGCTCCCGCAACTCCTGCACACCAGCGCGTCCAACGCCTCCTGGGTCATCACCGCGACCCTGCTCTCCGCCGCCGTCTTCGTCCCGATCAGCGGCCGCCTCGGTGACCTGCTCGGCAAGCGGACGATGCTCATCGCCTCCTGCGTCCCGCTGCTGCTCGGCTCGGTCCTGTGCGCGGTGGCCGACTCCGTGGTGCCGATGATCGCCGGCCGGGCGCTGCAGGGCATGGGCATGGGCCTGGTGCCGATCGGCATCAGCCTGTTGCGCGACGTCCTGCCGCCCGAGCGGCTCGGCTCGGCGATCGCCCTGGTCAGCGCCTCCATGGGCATCGGCGGCGGCCTCGGCCTGCCGATCGCGGCCGGCGTCGCCGACTACGCCAGTTGGCGCGCGCTGTTCTGGGGCACCGCCGTGCTGACCGTCGTCATCATCGGCATGCTCTGGACCGTCATCCCGGCCCCCGCCGCGGACGGCCGCCCCGCCGGCGGCCGCTTCGACTTCGTCGGCGCGATCGGCCTCAGCGTCGGCCTGGTCTGCCTGCTGCTGCCCGTCTCCAAGGGCGGGGACTGGGGCTGGGGCAGCACCCGCACCCTCGGCCTGTTCACCGCCTCCGCCGCGATCCTGATGCTCTGGGCCCGCTGGGAGCTGCGCGTCCCCGAACCGCTGGTGGACCTGCGGGTCACCGCCCGCCCGCGGGTGCTGCTGACCAACGCCGCCTCCGTCCTGGTCGGCTTCGGCATGTACGCCCAGGCGCTGATCGTGCCGCAGCTGCTCATGCTGCCGAAGCTCACCGGCTACGGGCTGGGGCAGTCGATGCTGGCGATGGGCCTGTGGATGGCGCCCGGCGGGCTGATGATGATGGTCGTCTCCCCGTTCGGCGGCAAGCTGTCCGCCGCGCGCGGACCGAAGTTCACCCTGGCCGCCGGGGCGCTGACGATCGCCGTCGGCTACGGGCTGGCGCTGCCGCTGATGGGCTCCACCTGGGGCGTGCTGATCGTGACGATCGTCTGCAACAGCGGTGTCGGCCTGGCCTACGGCGCGATGCCCGCACTGATCATGAGCGCGGTGCCGCTGTCCGCGACGGCCTCGGCGAACAGCTTCAACACCCTGATGCGCTCGCTGGGCACCTCGGTGTCCGCCGCCGTGATGGGTGTGGTGCTGTCGCAGATGACCGTCAACCTGGGCGGGCACGCCTTGCCCTCGGAGGGCGGCTTCCGGGTCGGCCTGGTGATCGGCTGCGGCGTCGCGCTGATCGCGGCCGCCGTCGCCGCCGTCATCCCCGCGCCGCCCGCTCCCCAGCTGCGCGCCGTTCCCGCCCCGGAGGCGGGGGACGCCGAGGCGGCCAAGCCGGCCACGGCCTGAGGCCGGGACGGGTGGGGCCCGCCTGCCTGCGTGCGGCCCGCCTGCCCGGGCCCACCCGGGGGCGGCCCGCCCCGGGCGCGTTGTGCTCGCGCGTCCGGGGCGGCCGCGCCGGCGCTACCGGAAGGCCGGCAGGTTGCGCTCGACCCAGGCCCGGAAGGGCGCGGCCGGGCGGTGCAGCACGGCCGCCACGTCGGGGCTGACCGCCTGCTCGGCGGGGAGCGGGCGGCCGAGGACGTCCAGCGTCCCGGCGATCACCTGCTCCGGCATGAACCGCGCCAGGTGGGCGTGGGCCTGCTCCCGGGACAGCTCCACGAAGGCCACCTCCTCGCCCAGGGCCTCGGCGATGACCTCGGCCTGCCGGCGCGGTCCGATCGCCTCCGGTCCGGTCAGCTCGTAGGTGCGGCCGCCGTGGCCGTCCTCGCGCAGCACCGCCGCGGCGACCGCAGCGATGTCCGCCGGGTCGACCACGGGCAGCGCCACCCCGCCGAACGGCGCGAAGACCGTCCGCTCCGCCCGGACCGTCCCGGCCCAGGCGAAGGCGTTGGAGGCGAAGCCGCCGGGGCGCAGGACGGTGAAGTCCCGTCCGGAGGTGCGCACGGCGGCCTCGAACTCCCGCAGCCGGGCGTGCGAGGGCGCGTCCGGCCGGGTGGCGCCGACCTGCGAGGAGACCAGGACGATCCGCTCCACCCCGGCGTCCGCGACCGTCCTCAGCAGGGCTTCCGGGCTCTCGCCGTGGCTGTTGAGCTCGCCGCCCAGCAGGACGAACAGCGCGCGGGACCCTTCGAGGGCCGGGCGCAGGCCGGCGGCGTCGCCGAGGCCGCCCCGGGCCCAGCGGACCCCGGCCGCCGGGTGGTCGGGCTGCGGCTGCCGGGACACGGCGACCACCTGCTCGCCCGCCTCGGCCAGCAGCTCCACCAGCGTCCGGCCGATGTTGCCGGTCGCGCCCGTCACTGTGATCATTTCCGCCCCCAGGAGTGAGATGTCAGGAGTGAGATGTGCGGTCGAGCCAGTGAGTTAGTTGGCTGACTGAGAAAGACCGTAGCCGCCTTCCCGGGCGGCTGTCTATAGTCAGTCGGGTGACTGACTCAGTGAACCGGCGCACGGCGGCGTCGCAGAAGCGCCGACGGCTCACCGCGGCCGCGGCCAAGGTCCTGCACGAACAGGGCGTCGAGCGGACCACCCTCGCCGACATCGCGCGCGAGGCCGATGTCCCGGTCGGGAACGTCTACTACTACTTCAAGACCAAGGATGAGCTGGTCCGCGCCGCGCTCTCCGAGCACAGCGCACACCTGGACGACATCACCGAGCGGCTGGAGCGGTTGCCCGACCCGCTGGACCGCCTCAAGGCGCTGGTCGAGGCCTGGGTCGGCCGGCGTGACACCGCCGCCCGGCACGGCTGCCCGACCGGCACCCTGGCCGTCGAACTCGACAAGCGCGCCGACGGGGACCTCGACGCGGAGGCCGGCGCGGTGATCCGGCGGCTGCTCGACTGGGCCGCGGGCCAGTTCCGCGAGCTGGGCCTGCCCGACCCGGACGGCCTGGCCCTCACCCTGGTCGCCGGCTACCAGGGCATGTCGCTGCTCGCCAACGCGCTGCGCGACCCGGAGGTCATGACGCGCGAAGGAGGCCGTCTGCTGCGCTGGCTCGACTCCCTGCGGGCCGCGTAGGCCCGCTCTCCGCAGGTCCGCCCTCGGGCAGGCCCGGCGGGCCGGGGTCTCAGTCGCCGAGCATGCGGTGGGCGAGCAGGTGGAGCCCCGCCTCGACGCGTTCGGCGGACACGCCCCGGTCGCGGTGGTGGCGGTACAGCTCCGGGGCGAGCGGTGCCAGCAACTGGTCGGCGAGGACGTCCGGGTCCTCGGCCCGTGCCGCCGCGGCCAGCATCCGGACGTGCGCGCGCCAGAAGCCGTAGGCGCCGGTGGCCAGCCGGGTCGGGCCGGTCTCGGCGCCGAGCAGCAGGTGGGAGTGGCGCTCCAGCAGGCGGACCATCGCCGAGTAGAAGGCGCTCAGCCGCTCGGCCGGGGCGGCCGCCGGCTCCGGGCCCAATGGGCCCTCCCCGCGCAGGAGTTGCTCCTGGATCTCGTGCTCGTGGGCGTCCAGCAGGGCGCGCGCGATCGAGGCGCGGTCCGGGTAGCGGCGGTAGAGCGTGCCGCGGCCGACGCCGGCCGCCCGGGCGATGTCCTCCATGGTCACGGCGGCCGGGTCGCGGGTCGTGAACAACTGCTCGGCCGCCCGGAGCACCTTGAGTCGGTTGCGGGCGGCGTCGGCGCGTTCGGTCGGTGGCATGGGCCGATTCTAACAAGTGGACGCCCTGTCCACTTGATGGCTGGCATCGTCACCAGTCAAGCGGACGCAGTGTCCGCTTGTGAAATCCCGGGGGTACCGTCATGCCGCAGCTCCTCCACCTCGACGCCAGCGCCCGCCGTAGCTCGTTCTCCCGCCGGATCGGCGCGGCCTTCGCCGAGGCCTGGCGCGCCGAAGCGCCGCAGGGCACCTGCACCTACCGGGACCTCGCGGCCGAGCCCGTGCCGCCGATCGGCGAGGCCTGGACGACGATCTGCGACACCCTGCTCCGCGAGGGCATCGTCGAGCCCGACCGCTACGCCGAGGCGGTCCGCACCGACGCCGAGCGCGCCGCGTGGGCGGTCCTCGAACCGCTGCTCGCCGAACTGCTCGCCGCCGACGTCGTCCTGATCGGCTCGCCGATGTACAACTTCGGCGTCCCGGCGCAGCTCAAGCTCTGGATCGACCAGGTCACCTTCCCGAAGATGAACCTGCGGCCGCGGCGCTTCGTGGTCGCCTCCGCCCAGGGCGGCTCCTACCGGCCGGGCATGCCGCGCGCGCCCTTCGACCACCAGACGCGCTACCTGGTGGACTTCTTCCACGGGCACTACGCCGTCGAGGACACCCTGGTCATCGGCGCCGAACTGGCGAACGCGACCGTGGACCCGGCACTGGCCGAACGGCTCCCGCAGCACGAGGAGTCGCTGGCCGCCGCCCTGGCCGAGGCCGCCGAGGCCGGCCGGCGGCTGGCGCGCGAGGCGGTCGGGGTGGCCGGGGCGGTCGGGGTGGCCGCGGCGGCCGGGGCGCGTGCCGGCGGGCGGGGGTGAGGCGGCCGTGTCCTGGCTCCTCCTGCTCGCCGCGGGCCTGGTCGAGGTCGTCTGGTCGCAGAGCATCAAGCCGACCGACGGCTTCACCCGCCCCGGCCCCACCGCGCTGTGCGTACTGCTCGGCGCGCTGTCCGTCTACCTGCTGTCGCGGGCCATACGCGACCTCCCGGCCGGCCTCGCCTATGCGATGTTCACCGGCATCGGCACGGTCGGCGCCATCACGCTCGGGACCGTCCTGCGGCACGAGTCGCTCGGCGCGGGCCGGGCGGCCGCGCTGGTGCTGATCGTGGCCGGGCTCGTGCTCGCCCGGCTCACCGCCGCGGACTGACGGCGGCCCTCGGTGCGGCGGTGCCGGGCCGCGTTCGGGCCCGCGGTGGCTCGGCCGGTGCCGCGGCTCAGGCCCGCCGTGGTTCGACCGATGCCGCGAGCGCGCCCGGCAGTTCGGCGCAGGCCGTCCGGAGCCGTCGTGCGAGGTCGGCGCGGGTGTGCCCGGACGGCTGTGCCACCCAGCCGTCCATCGCCTGGTGGAACGCGGCGACCAGCATGTCCGTCGCCAGCCGGGCGCGCGGCGCGGCACCCGCCTCGGGGCCGTCGAGGGCGAACCGGCGGGTGACCGTCGACACCGCCTCCCGGGTCGCCCGCTCGCAGAAGGCCAGCCCGTGGGCGTCCATCGAGGGCGTCCGGGCGGCCAGTCGGCGGCTCGCCAGGGCGCGTTCGGCCCAGCCGTCGGCCGGCATCCGGTCGATCGCCTCGGTGAGAGTCCCCTCCAGGAGGGCCATCAGCCGGCCGTCGTCCGACGGCCGGCTCTCCAGCACCTCCAGGAACGTCGTCCACAGGTCCTGGGTGGGCGCCATCGCGACGTCCTCCTTGCTGGAGAACGCGCGGAAGAAGGTCCGCTTGGAGACCTCGACGGCCTCGCACAGCCGGTCCAGGGTCACCCCGTCGAAGCCGTGCTCGCCGAACAGCTCCAGGGCGGTGTCGATCAGCGCCTGACGGGTGCGCAGCTTCTTGCGCTCGCGCAGCGGGAGCGCGGCGCCCGGCGCTTCGGGGGCCTGTTCGGCACCGCGCTCCGGTGCCGTGGCGGTGGCCTTCTCGGGAGTCATCGCGGTCAGTCTAGTCGGGGCCATAATGCCACCTGTAGGCTTATGCCACTTGGTGGCAGAATCTTGGGGAGGATCCTCCATGCGTGCACTCCTGGTCGACCGCTCGGCCCCCGGCGGCCTGCGCCTCGGTACGGCCCCGGACCCCGAGCCGGCGCCCCACCAGGCGCTGGTCCGGGTCACCGCGACCTCGCTCAACTACGGCGAGGTCGCCTTCGGCCTCGACACGGCCCCCGACGGCACCGTCCTCGGCTGGGACGCCGCCGGCATCGTCGAACGCGCCGCCGCCGACGGCTCCGGCCCCGCCGAGGGGACCCCGGTGGTCACCCTGATGCCGGCCGGCGGCTGGGCCGAACTCCGGGCGGTGGACACCGGGTTGATCGGTGCCGCACCCGTCGGTGCCGACCTCGCCGCCCTCGCCACCGTCCCGGTCGCCGCCCTCAGCGCCCTGCGCGCGCTGCACCGCATCGGCCCGCTGCTCGGCCGCAGCGTCCTGGTCACCGGTGCCACCGGCGGCGTCGGCCGGTACGCCGTCCAGCTCGCCCGGGCGGCGGGCGCGCACGTGGTCGCGTCCACCGGCTCGCCGGACCGAAACGGCGAGGTGCTGCGCCGCCTCGGCGCCCACGAGGTGGTCGCCTCGCCGAAGGAGACCGCCGGGCCGGTCGACGGCGTGGTCGACGTCGTCGGCGGCCCCCAACTGGTCGAGGCCTACGAGGCCCTGGGCCCCGGTGGCGTCCTGGTCGCCACCGGCCACAGCTCCGGCCGGGGCGAGGAGTTCGCGTTCGGCACCCTGTTCGGCGACGCGAACAGGCACGACCGCGCGGTGGTCTCCTTCTACCTGCTCGGCTGCACCGGCCTCGGCCGCGACCTCGGGTGGCTCGCCCACCGGGTGGCGGCGGGCGAGCTGGACCCCGGTATCACCTGGCGCGGCGACTGGGACGACGCGGCCGAGGCGGTCGACGCCCTGCTCGGGCGGCGGCTGCACGGCAAGGCGGTGCTGACCATCGGCGCCTGAGGCCTCCCGCGGGCCCGGTCCGGCTTCCGTCCGGGCTCGCCGCGCCCGACCCGTCCGGGGCCGCGACGCACCGCCCGTGCGCGGCCCCGCCCACTCGGACGGGTCAGGAGCTGTCGCTGTGGAGCGCGATGTTGCCAAGCATGGGGACGTACGGGCCCCTCGGCCGCCGAACACCGACCAGGAGAGGGATCCTCGGTGCGTGAACTCCACAGTCCCCCCAGCCACGGCCCCGGCCACCGTCCGCTGCCGGGGCGTCCGCCGCTCGGCCGTTCCCGGGGCGGCGACCGGCGACCCGGCCGGAGCTGGACCCCGCAGCGCACGATCGCGCTGATCGCGGCGGCGTCCGGTGCCGTCGTGCTGGTGGCCTGCAGCAGCTCGTCGGGCACGTCGACCGGCTCGCCGTCCGCCACCCTGCCCAACGCCAGCGCCTTCTCCGGCGAGCCGCCCTCCGCCATCGCTTCCGCCGCGCAGTCGCTGCTGGCCTCGGCGTCGGCCGCGGGGGTCTCGGCGTCGGCGGCCGCCTCCGAAGCCGCCGCCTCCCTCTCCGCGGCGGCGTCCGCCTTCCAGGCGTCCGTGTCGGCGCAGCAGGCGGCGACCCGGGAGAAGGCCGCCTCGGTGCTGAGCGGGGTGACGGACGGCGGCAACGCGCTGAACGACGTCACCATCACCGGCCTCTCCCGGCAGAGCACCGGAGGCCTGCACGCGGTAATCGTGACGATCCAGAACCCGGGGCCCAACGCGGCCTCCTACGCGGTCCAGGTCGACTTCACCGACTCCAGCGGCAAGGCCGTGGACAGCTCGATCGTCGGCGCCGAGAACGTCCCGGCGAACGGCAAGGCCCAGCCCGTCGCCTTCAGTCGGCAGCCGGCCGACCAGCCGTTGACGCCCGTGGTGGTCAAGGCCGTCCGCTACTGACGTCCCACGGTGCGGCCCGACGGCCCGACGGCCCGACGGCACGGCACACGGCCGCCGGGCTACCGGAAGTCCGCCGCGTGATCCCGCACCCAGCCGCGGACGTCGCGCGGCGGACGCCCGAGCACCTCCTGCACGGTGCCGGTCACCCGCTCCGGCTCCCGCGTGAACGACTCCCAGGCGAGGAGCCGGGCGTCCACGAACGCCGCGTTCCCCCAGGCGGCCGTCAGCTGCTCGCGGGCCGTCTCCGGCGGCAACTCCTCCCACCGCACCGTGACGCCCAGCTCCTCGCCGATGATCCCGGCCAGCTCGGCGTGCGAGAGCGACTCCGGGCCGGTGACCACGTACCTGGCGCCCTCGTGCCCGTCCTCGGTGAGCGCCCGCACCGCGACGTCCGCGATGTCCCGCTCGTGCACCAGCGAGCGCCGCGCCCGCCCGTACGGCCAGCGGACCACGCCCTCCCGCACCTGATCGGCCCAGGCCAGCAGATTGCCCGCGAAGTCGATCGCCCGGACGAAGGTCCAGTCCAGGCCCGAGTGCCGGATCAGCCGCTCGATCTCCTGGTGGAAGATCGCGGCCGGCTCGTCGTCGGCGAGGTCCGCCACGTCCGCCGACAGGTAGACGACCCGCCGGGCGTGCCGGGCGATCAGCTCCACCACCCGGGGCCGCACGGGCAGCCCGGGCCACATCAGGTACACCGCCTCCACCCCGCCGGCCAGCGCCGGCCCCAGGCTCTCGGGCTCCGTCAGATCGCCCTGGACGGCCTCGACCCCCGCGGGCAGTACGGTCTTCGCGGCATCGCGCACCAACGCCCGTACCGCGTGGCCGCCTTCGACCAGCGAGGCCACAACGTGCCTGCCCACACTGCCGGTTGCGCCGATCACCAGAATCTTGGTCATGCCCGGCCCAACGCCGACCGGGCGGGGGCTATGCCCGGGGACTACCAGCCCGGCGCCACCGGCCCGACGGGTGCCAGCCCGACCTGCCGGGCCAGCCACTCGGCGCGCTCGACGTCGCCCTGACGGAAGTGGATGAACAGGGTGTGGTCGTCCGCGGGCCGGTCGAAGTCGACGTTGTCGCTGCTGAGGGCGATCTGGACGCCGGCGTCCTTGGCGCGGACGTCGAGGCCGAGTTCAGGGGCGGCCGGCCAGGCGAAGCCTTTCCAGGACAGTGAAGCGGGCGAGGAGCCGAGGAGGGCGAGGAACCTGTCCTCGATCGACCCGACGGGCCGCTCGTCCAGATGGAACGCGAACGGGGCCAGTGCGTCCACCCGGGGACCGCCCGCCGCCAACAGCCGTCGGAGCTCGTCGGTCCCGACGGGCCGCTCCTGGCCGCCCGGGTACACGTGGTCGGGAAAGGCCTCGAACAGCCGCCGGGCCTCCGCCGCCGTGAGCTCGTCCGCGTACGCGTTCGCCTCCGTCGAGCGCCGGTGCACGGTGATGCCCAGCAGCCGCCGGGCGGCGTCGTAGGCGACCCACCGGTTGGTGGTGCGCAGGACCGGAAGGACGTTCGAGGTACTCATGGCGGTGAGTCAAACAGACCGGGCACGGAGCGTCATGCGGATTCTCCGGCCCCCGGACTCAGCCGCCGACGCGCACCACGTACTTGCCGGTCGCCAGCCCGTCCTGCATGGCGTCGTGGGCGGCCGGGACGGCGTCGAGACCGGGCAGTTCGGTGACCGGCAGTTCGAGGCCCCCGTCGGCGAGCAGGTCGAGGACCCGGCGGATGGCGCGGGCCAGCCGCTCGGGGGCGGTGGCGGCCAGGCCGCGGTGGCTGAAGCCGGTGACGGTCAGGTTGCCCGCCATCAGACGGCCGAGCGGGGGCAGGTCGGCGACGGTGCCGCCGCCCGCGTTGCCGAACAGCACGATCCGCGCGCCGGGCGCCGCCACGGCGAGGTCGAGGTCGAGCGCCGCGGTGCCCAGCGGGTCGAGCACCAGGTCGACGCCCCGGCCGCCGGCGGCGGCGCGAATCGCCTCGGCCGCTTCGTCGGTACGGGCGAAGGCGTGGTCGTAGCCGGAGGCGATCGCCGCCGCGGCCTTCTCCGGCCGGCCGACCGTGCCGATCAGCCGGCCGCCGCCGAGCAGCGGGACGAGTCGGGCGACGGCGTTGCCGATCCCGCCGCCCGCCGAGTGGACGAGGACGGTGTCCCCGGCGGTGAAACGGCCCGCGTCGGTCAGCAGCAGCACCGAGGTGGCCAGGCCCAGCGGGACGGCGGCGGCCTCGCGCAGCGCCACCCCGTCCGGGAGCGGCACGGTGAGCGCGGCCTCCGCGACCACCACCTCGGCCAGGCCGGCGCCGACCGGCGCGGCGACCACGCGGTCGCCCACCGCCAGTCCGGTGACGCCCGCGCCGAGCGCGCGGACCGTGCCGGAGACCTCCTTGCCGGGCAGGTACGGCCAGTCGGCGGCGTACGCGGCGTCCCCGCGGCGGGTCATCACGTCCACGAAGTTCAGTCCGGCGTAGGCGACGTCGATCGCCACCCGCCCCGGTCCGGGGTGCGGCGCCGCGATCTCCTGGATCTGCGAGTTCTCGGCTCCACCGGGTGCGGTCATCACCAGTGCGCGCATGTCGGTCCCCCTCGACTACGATGTTCGACGAACGACGAAGTTGGTGCGGGTCAGTGGTACCACGCCGTTTCCATGGATGTCGAACATCGCAGATCGGAGAGGTCGACCCATGCCCCGCAGCACCCGCCGCCGACCGGCGCTCGCGCACCCCGCGACCGAGGAGATCGACCTCTTCGACGTCCTGCACGCGCTCTCCGACCCCACCCGGATGACCATCGTCCGCATCCTGCGCACCGAGTCCGAGCGGGCCTGCGGCACCTTCCCGGTGGACGTCGCGCCCTCCACCCTGAGCCACCACTTCAAGGTGCTGCGCGAGTCCGGCCTGATCGCCCAGCGCGAGGAGGCCAACCGGCGCTTCTCCGCCCTGCGCACCGTCGACCTGGAGCGGCGCTTCCCCGGCCTGCTCGACACCGTGCTCGCCGCGCACGCCCGTACGGCGGGCTAGCGGCCGGGGTGCGCTCGACGCCTGTCCGGCGTCGGGTCATCGGTGCCTGCCCGCTCCCGGGCGTCCGGCGCCCGCTCAACGCCGGTGCCAGACGGCCCAGTTCTGCCCGGCGTCGAACCGCTCGACGTACCAGTCGGCGGGGTGCCCGGGCCAGTAGGCCTCCGGCGGCCTCCCCGCCCCGGGCAGCGGGAGGACCATGACGTTCGCCTCCGCCGGGACGGGCTGCCAGCGGGGGTCACGGAACCAGACCCGACCGCGGTAGACCTCGAAGGTCTGGGCGGCGCGCAGCGACCAGTCGACATCCCAGGCGAACACCACGTTGTCGTCCGCGGTGATCCCGGAGGCGCGGGTGAAGCCGGTCGCCAGGCCCTCGCGCCCCACCGCGTGCGGCCGGGCGACCTGCGCGGTGATCGTCGAGGTCGCGAAGGCGGCGAACAGCGCCAGCGATACGCCGAGCGCCCCGAGCACCCGGCGCCCCCCGCTGTTGCGGACCAGCACCGCCGTGCCGAGCGCGAACACCACGGCGGCGCAGGTGCGGGGCAGGTCGATCCGGCCCCAGTCCGCGGCCAGGAACGAGACGTCGGGCAGGGTCCAGGGGATGAACATCGACGTGTGCAGCCGCTCGCCGGCCTCCAGCGCCACGACCCCGGCGAGCAGCAGGACGAGCCCGGCCGCCACCGCCGCCGTCCGGACCAGTGCCCGGCGCCCGTACCCGGCGAGCACCGCGACGCCCGCCACGAAGGCCGCCGGGACGAGGTAGGAGGTGTAGCGGGCGTACACCCAGTCGTCGACCCGGCCGTCCAGCGGCAGCGCGGCGGAGGCGGCCAGGGCCGTGCCGAACAGCAGCGCCACCAGCACGCCGCCGGTGATCCGCAGCGCCCGCGGCGGGCGGCGGTCGAACACCGCGCCCAGGCAGGCGACGACGGCGAGTCCGCCGATGCCCCAGGTGGAGGCGATGAAGTACCAGACCTGACCGGCGGCCCGGGCGAGGGTCTGCAGGGTGATCGCCGGATCGGTCAGGCCCTTCCAGAGGGAGCCGCCGACATCGCTGTCCGGGACGGTGAACTGCGCGTGCAGCCAGGCCGACAGCAGCTCGGCGCCGAGCACGCCGAGGCCGAGCGCCGCGAGCCCGGGCGCCGTGGCGCGCCACGGCGCCCGGCGCAGCAGCAGGACGCCGAGGAGGACGGCGGCGGTCAGTGCGACCACCACGCCGCCGCGGTCGTGCACCGCCATCGCGCAACCGGCCGACGCCCCCGCCCCGACGGCGTGCCAGGTGCGGCGCCGCAGCGGGCCGTCGGCCAGCCAGCCGTGCAGGCAGAGCAGCCAGGCGAGCACCAGGACGGGCAGCACGGCGTCGGTCATCACGAACTGCGAGTAGAAGACCACCGGCGGCAGCAGTGCGGTCGCGGCGCCGAAGGCGTACGAGCGGCGGCGGTTCAGGCCGAGGCGGCGCAGTGCGACGTAGGCGAGCGGGAAGACCAGCGCGTTGACGGCGGCGTTGACGCCCATGACCAGGTGGTAGGCGGTCGCCGGGTCGTCGGCCAGGCGCAGGGCGGGGGATATCAGCAGGGGGTAGCCGCCGGGGACGACCACGCCGACCGGGATCTCGGTGGCCGAGCCGCCGGCCAGCACCCGGGCCAGGGCGAGGTAGGAGTCCTCGTCGGGGTGGACCGACGGGAAGCTCATGGACCGGACGAGGACGAGCCGGAACAGCAGCTCGGCGAGGTAGCCGGCGAGCAGCACGGCGGCGGGCCGGGTGGCGGCCGTCCGGACGGCGGCGGCGCGGGCGGTGGCGAGCAGGGCCGGGGCGGGGCGGTCCTGGGCGGGCCGGGGAGGGTGCGGCCGGGTCGTCGTGCGGGGTGGCATGGGAGTGCCCCCTTCTGTCGGACTGTCGGACGACTGTATATGTCGATGGACTGCATATGTAGTCCGACTGGTTCCGAAGAGGGGGGTGGTTCCTGGGATCCGTCCGGGCCGACCGGTCGCCGAGAAGTCCGGCACGACCTCGCGCGGCGGCGTCGCGGCGGCGGTGGTGGCGGCCCGCCGCGTCCGCCCGGCGACGGGCTCGGCGCCGGTCCCTCCCCCGGCGGGGGAGGGGCGCGTCAACCCGCCGCGGGTGCGCCCCGGCCGCTCAGCGCAGCCGCGAGGAGGACAGGATCGACGCCAGGTGCGCGACCACCATGCCCCAGGTGATCACCGTGATGCCCGCGAGCGTCCACCGGGTGGCGTCCAGGTTGCCGAGCCCGGCGTCCACCACGGCCGCCGCCAGCAGCACCAGCGAGGCCTCGATGCCGTTCGTCACCCGGTGGATCTTGAACAGCGAGGCGACCTTGCGGGCCGTCGCGATGCCCTGGGAGCGCGGCTGCGTCGACTCCTCGGTGGCCGGAAGCTGCCCGCTGCGGGCCCGGGCCACGTCCACCAGGTCCGTCGAGGCCTTGAGCAGCACCACGCCCAGCGCGGCCGCCAGCCCCGCCGACACCCACAGCTCCGAGCCGCCGCGCGCCGCCCGTACGCCCGCGCCGATCATCAGCGCGGCGTCCGCCAGGTAGGCGCCGAGCCGGTCCACGTACACCCCGGCCATGCTGAACTGGCGCTTCCAGCGCGCCACTTCGCCGTCCACGCAGTCGAACAGCAGGAACAGCTGGAACAGCACGACGGCCAGCGCCGCGCCGGTCACGCCCGGGATCAGCAGGGCCGCGCCGCCACCGACCCCGCACACCACCATCACCCAGGTGAGGGTGTTCGGCGACACCGAGGTGCGCACCAGCTGCCGGGTGGTCCGCAGCGAGACGGCCCGCATGTACAGCCGGCCCGCCCAGTGCTCGCCGTTGCGGCTCTGAAGCTTGGCCTGCGGCTGGCACACCTCGCGCAGCTCGGCGAGCGCCGGAGCAGCCACCATGACGACATCCCTCCACCTGTCCCGAAACGATCACCACAGGCTACGGCCTCCGGGGAAACGCCCGGACCAGCCGGTATGCCGCCGGCGGTACGGGAGGTGTCCTCCGGGGGAACGTCTGCCGCGGACGTCCGCGGGCCGGGTGCGGCCCGGCCGGGTACGGGCCCGCGCGGGCGGCGGTGGGCGCGTGCGTGCGGCCCGTGCGGGCAGCGGTGGCCCCGCGCGGGCGGCGGGGAAAACCGGTGGGCCGCCCGAGCGCCCCCGGGCTAGGCTGCGCGGGTTCGCCGGAACCCGAAGCCCCGGGGCCGAACGCCCGCCCCGACCTCCCGCTCCCGCACGCCGGTTGACGCGGTCCGCGCGGCCCGCACGGTCTCCCGGAACGGAACGAGGAGCGCAGACCCATGGTGACCACGGGCAGCCCGTCACAGAGCCCCGACCTGGCCCGACTGCTGGACGACCACCGCCCGCAGGGCCCGGTGGAGACCGCCGACCACGAGCGGGCCCGCCGCCTCCTCGGCGTCGCCGACGCCTGGAACAGAAGCACCTTCCCGCTGCACTTCACCGCCTCCGCCCTGATCGTCCACCCGCCGACCCGCCGCGTCCTGCTGCGCTGGCACGTCCGCCAGCAGGCCTGGCTGCACGTCGGCGGCCACGGCGACCCGGGGGAGACCCGGCCGCTGGACATCGCCCTGCGCGAAGGCCTGGAGGAGACCGGCCTGACCGACCTCACCCCCTGGCCCGGCCCCGCCCTCGTCCACCTCGCCGTGGTGCCCGTCCCCGCCTCGCCCGCCGAACCCGCCCACGAGCACGCCGACCTGCGCTTCCTGCTGGCCACCGAAACCCCGGAGCAGGCCCGGCCGGAGAACCCGGCGTCCCCGCTGGAGTGGCTCACCGTCGAGGAGGCCGGGCGGCGGACCACCGAGGAGAACCTCCGCGAGACCCTCCACCGCGCCGCCCGGCTGCTGCCGCCCGCCTGACCGGCCTCCACCGCCGCCGTTCCGTGCCGCCCTTCCCTGCCGCCCGACCGACTTCCCCTGGAGACCACCGGATGATGCACACCGACCAGACCCTGATCTTCGACGCCGACGACACGCTCTGGGAGAACAACGTCCTCTTCGAGCGGGTCATCGACGGCTTCCTTGACTGGGTCACCACCACCCCGGCCGAGCAGGAGCGCACCAGGGCCCTGCTGAACCGGATCGAGGCCGCCAACTCCGCCACCCTCGGCTACGGCGCCACCGTCTTCCGGCAGAGCCTCGCCGACTGCCTGGAGCAGCTCAACAGCCGCACCCCCACGGCCGCCGAGCAGGCCCGGATCGACGACCTGCTCACCCCGCTGACCAGCCGCGACGTCGAACTGATCCCCGGCGTCGCCGACACCCTGGCCGCCCTCGCCGACCGCCACCACCTGCTGCTGCTCACCAAGGGCGACCAGGGCGAACAGCGGCGCAAGGTGACCGAGTCGACCATCGACCACCACTTCCGCGGCATCCACATCGTCGCCGAGAAGTCGGTCGACACCTACCGGCAGCTCACCGCCGACCTCGGCCTCGACCCCGGCCGGACCTGGATGATCGGCAACTCGCCCAAGTCCGACATCGCCCCCGCCCGCCGGGCCGGCCTGCGCACCGTCTTCATCCCGCACGAGCACACCTGGGTGCTGGAGCACGCGGAACTCGGCCCGGACGAGGCGACGCTGCAGCTCGGGACCTTCCCCGAGCTGCTGCGCCACTTCTGACGGCCGGGCCGTCGGGTCATCGCCCGTCAGGTCGTCGCCCGTCGGGTCATCACCCGTCAGGCCAGCAGCGCGGCCGACGGCACCGGCGTGCCGTCCCGGTACAGCCAGGCCCGCTCGGCGGCCGACCAGACACCGGCCGTCAGCAGGTACAGCACGGCGGCCACCGGCACCAGCGCCGCGAACAGCACCGACCCGAACGACAGGTACGGCAGCAGTCCCGCCCCCGGCTGCGGGGCGGGCTGCGCCGTCACCGTCGCGGCTGCGGTCGCGGCCGTGCGTCGGGCCCGGCGGAAGTTGACGAACCCGACCGCCGCCAGCCCGGCGAACAGCACCCCGAACACCGCCCACTGCCCGGCGCCGTGCGCACCCGTGACGTGCAGGCCCAGCGGCACACCGAACAGGGTGTGGTCCAGCAGATCGTTCGGCGTGGTGAACAGGCGGTACATCACCGAGAAGAACGGCACCTGCACCAGCAGCGGCAGACACCCCGCGAACGGCGACACCTGCTCCTTGCGATACATCTCGGCCAGCGCCTCCCGCAGCCGCTCCGGCCGGTCCTTGTGCTTCCTCTGCAGCGCGGCGACCTTCGGCGCCAGCCGCGCCCGGGCCTTCTCCCCGCGCGCCGCCGCCCGCGCCAGCGGGTGCAGCGCCAGCCGGACGGCGACGGTGAACAGGACGATGGCGAGTGCGGTCGGCACCAGATGGGCGACAGCGGCGACGACGGCGTGCGCCAGGGCGACGGCCGGGTCGAGAACGGCGAGTACGGACATGGTGGAGCGAGCCCTCCGGGGTCTCAGGAATGAGTGAACGGCGGAGGACGGCTGCGAAGAACTGCCTACGGAAGAAGGGGGTTCACGCGGCCGCCAGGGCCGCCCCCGGCGCCCTCGGGCGTCGCCTGCCCCGGGCGTCCGGATCACGCTGCGGAAGGAACGCCGTACCGAACGCCCGACGCCGCAGCACCCCGCTGCGCACCGCCGCCGGCGCCCGCGCCCCCAGCATCCGCGCCCCGGCCAGCGCCCCGGCGACCGCCCCGGCCACCAGCGCCACGGCCGCGACGGCGGCCACCGACGCCAGCGTCCCGCTGTCGGCCACCAACTCCCCGGTCAGCACCCGGAGCAGGCCCAGCAGCATCGCGACGACGGCCACGGCGCGCTCCCCCTCCCGGTGCTCCATCGGCTTCCTGACGTACCAGCAGGACGATCCTACGGCGCACCGGGTTCCCGCTCCATCGGGGAAATCCCCTACGGCGCGTCCGCCGCCTCCGCCCACACCCGCGTGCCCCCGTCCGCCTCCGTCGCCAGCCACAGCTTCGCCGCGAGCCGCTTGTTGTGCCCCGGCAGCGGCTCGGTTCCCGCCAGCGCCAGCAGCAGTACCCACCGTTGCTTCCGCGTCACTGCGTCGGCCTCCTGGCCAGTCCCGTCCGGTACGGGGGCGCCCGATCGCGCAGTACCGGTCGCTGTCCGTGAACGTGCCGTGCCCGACCGGACAGAAGCCCCCCTCTGTTCGAATGATCGGTGGTCGAACCTAGCCGATCGGGCGCGGGCGGGGGCGGGTTTCGGGGGAACGGGCGGGGGCCGTTCGGGGTGTAGCCGGCGGGGCTACGCGGGGCTACTTTGGAAGGGTGAAGACGATTACCCAGCGGGAGTTCCGGAACAACTCCGCCGCGGTGATGGACGCGGTGGAGGCGGGCGAGACCTTCCACATCACCAGGAACGGGGTCGAGGTCGCCGAGCTGCGGCCGGTGTCCGGGCGTCGGCGGCTCACGGCGGAGGAGCTGGTGGCGCGGCACGTGAAGCTGCCGCGGGTGGACTACCAGCAGATGCGCAAGGAGGCCGAGGAGTACTTCGGGCCCGAGGAACTGGTCGGGGACGAGGGAGACGACCCGTTCGAGCGGCGGCGTGGCTGAGCGCCGCAGGGCGTCCCGGAGGCGGCCGGCCGGGGTGCTGGACACCTGCGTCTACATCGACCTGGCGCTGCTCAACGCGTCCGACCTGCCGGCGGTGCCGGAGCTGACCGCGATCACCTTCGCCGAGCTGCAGCAGGGCGTGTCGATGGCCCGGGACCCGGCCAGCCGGGCGGCCCGGCTGGAAGTGCTGGGCGCGGCGATGGCGGATTTCGACCCGCTGCCCTTCGACGCGGCGGCCGCCGCCCGCTACGGGACGCTGGTCACGCTCACCATCGCCGCCGGGCGGCAGCCGCGCCCGCGCCGGATAGACCTGATGATCGCCGCGGTCGCCTCGGCCCACGGGCTGCCGCTGTACACCCGCAACGTCGCGGACTTCCGGGGGCTGGGCTCGGCGGTGGAGGTCATCGGGGTGTGAGGGCGGCGGCCCCCTCCTGCTCGACCCGGTCGGCCAGGGCGGCCGCCTGCCGCAGTGCCACCGCCCGGTCCCGGGTGCGCAGCAGGACGGTGTTGCCCCCGCGCTTGTCCCGGTCGCTCCCCGCCTTGGCGGCGACGGCCCAGAGCGGGCGGCCGAGCAGCTGCAGGACGAGCCAGCGGAGCCCGGAGTCCAGGCCCACGAGCACGGCGTACGGAACGAGGACGATCAGTCCTTCGCCGCTGCCCGGATCGACGTTCCGGAACGGGTTGTAGTCGTTCAGCCGCTTCCGGGTCGCCCTGAACCGCCCGAGCCACACCACCGCGATCCGTACGGTCACGGCGTCGGGCCCGGTGACGTCGATGTAGCCGAGGGCGTCGGCTCCGGTCCGGCGGCCCTCCGCCCAGGCCGCCCGGTTCGCGGCGATGGAGGTGACCAGCTCGCGTTCGCACGCCTCGGCCTGCTGCGCCTTCTGCCGCGCCTCGAACTCCGCGGTCCACGCGCTCTCGCGCTTCTTCTGTTCGGCGGACCACGCCCGTTCGCGATCGCGACGCTCGTCGGCGCCGATCTGCCGCCCCCGTTGACTGCTCATCCGCTCATCGTAGGAGGCGAGTCCGTGGGGGCGGCAGGTTCCGGCGAGGCATTCCTCAGCCCGGGCGGACCGCCGTCCCGGTCGCGGCGGAGGTGCGGGCGGCCTCCAGTACGGCCAGGGCGGCCACCGCGTCGCGCGGGTCGACCGGGGGCGGGGTGCCCGGGTTGGTCAGGGCGCCGGCGATGCCCGTGTAGAAGGCGGGGTAGTCGCCCGGGTCGGTGGGCAGCGAGATCGCGGACTCGTCGGTGCCGAGGGTGCCGTAGTGCGCGGGCCGGTCGGCGCCCCAGGGGTGGGTGCCGTCGGGGCGCAGGCCGGCCCGCAGGTCGGCCTCCTGCGGGTCCATGCCCGGCTTGACGTAGCCGGCGGTGTCGCCGAGGACCCTCAGCCGGGGCCCGATCAGCGGCGTGACGGCGCTGGCCCACAGGTGCGAACGGGTGCCGCAGGTGTGGGTGAGGGCGAGGAAGGCGTCGTCGTCCACCACCGCGCCGTCACGCCGCACGTCGATCTCCGCGTACACCGTCTCGACCGGGCCGAACAGGGTGAGCGCCTGGTCGACCAGGTGGCTGCCCAGGTCGTACAGCGTGCCGCCGACCTCGGCCGGGTCGGCCAGCTCCCGCCAGCCCGGCTTGGGCTTGGGGCGGAAGCGCTCGAAACGGGACTCGAAGCGGTGCACCCGGCCGAGCGCGCCGCCGCGCACCAGCCGGGTCGCGGTGAGGAAGTCGCCGTCCCAGCGCCGGTTGTGGAAGACGGAGAGCAGGACGCCCCGCTCCTCGGCGAGCCGGCACAGCTCCCGTGCCTCGGCGGCGGTGCCGGCCAGCGGCTTGTCCACCACGGTGGCCAGGCAGGCCCGCAGCGCGGCGCGGGCGAGCGGCGCGTGGGTGCGGTTGGGCGAGGCGATGACGACCAGGTCGAGCGCGTCCGGGTCGGCGAGCAGCTGCTCGGGCGTGTCCACGGCGCGGGCGCCGGGGTGCTCGCGCGCGAGCTGGGCGCGCCGGTCCGGGTTGGCGGTGACCACGGCGTCCAGCCGCAGCCCCGGGGTGGTGGCGATCAGCGGCGCGTGGAACGCGGAGCCGGCCAGGCCGTAGCCGATCAGGCCGACGCGGAACGGGCCGGGGGTCGTCTTCGGGTTCATGCGCCTACTCAATCACGAGGTGCCTGATTGCTCCCGGTTCGGTGAACGGCACCGGGGAGTACGGAGGGCGCCCGGGCGGGAGGGGCCTCGGGGGTGGGCGTCGGGGAGGGTCCTCGGGGTGGGTGTCGGGCCGGTGGAAGGGGCAGGTGACGCGGGTGCGGGAGGCCGGGTCGGCGCCGGTCCGGTGGGCGGGACGTCCTGTTCCCGTGCACCCGGGCGGATTAGGCTGTGCCGGGTCAGGGCCCTCGTACGACGCAAGACGCTGCAACACTTCGGGAGAAACGCACGTGGCAGACCGCAAGCCCATCGAGTCCTGGCTGACCGACATGGACGGGGTCCTCATCCACGAGGGCACGCCGATTCCCGGGGCGGAGGAGTTCCTGCGCAAGCTGCGGGAGTCCGGCAAGCCGTTCCTGGTCCTCACCAACAACTCCATCTACACTCCGCGCGACCTCAGCGCCCGGCTGGCCGGGATGGGGCTGGAGGTGCCGGAGGAGTGCATCTGGACCTCCGCCCTGGCCACGGCCAAGTTCCTCAAGAGCCAGCGGCCGAACGGCACGGCGTACGTGATCGGCGAGGCGGGGCTCACCACCGCCCTGTACCAGGCCGGTTACGTGCTGACCGACAACAACCCCGACTACGTGGTGCTCGGCGAGACCCGCACCTACTCCTTCGAGGCGCTCACCAAGGCGATCCGCCTGATCAACCAGGGCGCCCGGTTCATCTGCACCAACCCGGACGAGACCGGCCCCTCCCCGGAGGGCGTGCTGCCGGCCACCGGCTCGGTCGCGGCGCTGATCACCAAGGCGACCGGCGTCGAGCCGTACTTCGTCGGCAAGCCCAACCCGCTGATGATGCGCGAGGCGCTGAACACCGCCGGCGCCCACTCCGAGACGGCGGTGATGATCGGCGACCGGATGGACACCGACATCGTCGCGGGCATGGAGGCCGGCATGGAGACGATCCTGGTGCTCACCGGCCTGACCGCCGCGTCCGACGTGGAGCGGTTCCCGTACCGGCCGACCCGCGTGGTCCAGTCGATCGCGGACCTGGTCGAGCTGGTCTGACCTCCGCGGTGCTGTCGTGGGCCCCGTTCCGGCCGGTCGCCGGGGCGGGGCCGCTGCGTATCCGCGGCGGGGGCGCTGCGTACCCGGGGCGGGGCCGCCGCGTATCCGGGGAGGGGCGGGCGGGCGCCGGCCGTAGCCCGGAACCCGCTCCGGGGGCGTGAGTTGTCGGTGGGGCTGTGTAGCGTTCGGGGTGAAAGAGGGCGTGCGGCGCAGCAGCCGCGGTGTTGGAGGTAGATGTCGTGACGGACACGGTCGAGGCGGGCGTGGTCGAGGCCGGCGAGGGCGGCGGGCTGGAGCTGCCCGAGTCCTGGCGCGGGGTGCTGGGCGCCGAGACGGAGAAGCCGTACTTCGCGGAGCTGGCGGCCTTCGTGGCGGCCCAGCGCGCGGAGCACGAGGTGTTCCCGCCGAGCGGCCAGGAGTTCGCCGCGCTGGACGCCACCGCGTACGACAAGGTCCGGGTGCTCGTGCTCGGCCAGGACCCGTACCACGACAACGGGCAGGCCCACGGCATGAGCTTCTCGGTGCTGCCGGGCACCAGGACGCCGCCGTCGCTGCGCAACATCTTCAAGGAGCTGGACGCCGACCTGGGCATCCCCGCCCCGGACAACGGCTACCTGATGCACTGGGCCGAGCAGGGTGTGCTGCTGCTCAACGCGGTGCTCACGGTCCGCGCGCACGAGGCCAACTCGCACAAGGCGAAGGGCTGGGAGAAGTTCACCGACGCGGTGATCAAGGCGGTGAGCGACCGCGAGGAGCCCGTGGTCTTCGTGCTGTGGGGCAACTACGCGAAGAAGAAGCTGCCGCTGATCGACACCGCCAAGCACGTGGTGGTGCAGGGGGCGCACCCGTCGCCGCTGTCGGCGAAGCTGTTCTTCGGCAGCCGTCCGTTCTCGCAGATCAACGCGGCGCTGGACTCCTTCGGCGGCGAGGCCATCGACTGGCAGGTGCCGAACCTGAAGGAGGCGTGAGCCCCCGCCGGAGCGCCGCCGCGCGTTCCTGAGCACTTCCGGGCGCCGGTGGCCGGGGACCGGACGGGTTCGATGTCCCGTCCGCCCACGGCCACTTGGCGTTCACCGACGGTGGGCGTCGACCGGTGCCGGGTGTGCTTAGCTGGTGCCGACCGGTCGCCGGACCGGTCCCGGGGAGGAGCGGTACGTGCACGGGCTGGGGCGGGCAGGGGCGTTGCGCGGGGCCGTGGGGGCGCTGCTGGCCGGGGTGGTACTGGCGGCCGTGTCCGGCTGCAGCGGGTCGGACGGCGGCGAGCGGCGAACCGGGTCCGCTCCGTCCGCCGCGGGTGCGGCCGATGGCGCGGCGGCGGGCGCGGGCTTCGCCCAGCTTCCCGGCCAGGCCTTCTACGTCTCCGATCGGACCAACGCCGCCCACCAGGTGTCCGCGCTGCGCGGGCAGGGCCGGACGGCGGAGGCCGACGAACTGCTGCGGATCGCCGCCCAGCCCTCCTCGCAGTGGCTCGGCGAGCAGGGCGCCGGGGAGATCGCCGAGCAGGTGAGCCGACGGGCCGCCGAGGCGGGCCGGACGGCGGTCTTCGTCGCCTACGACATCCCGCACCGCGACTGCGGCCAGTACTCGGCCGGCGGCGCCCCCGACGCGGCCGCCTACCGGGCCTGGATCACCGGCGTCGCCCAGGCCCTCGGCGACCGCAAGGCCTGGGTGGTGCTGGAGCCGGACGCCGTCGCGCACACCCTGGACACCTGCGGGATCAAGGGCGACCTGGCCGCCGAGCGGTACGGCCTGCTGGCCTTCGCCGTCCAGGAGCTGAAGAAGAACCCGAACGCGCGGGTCTACCTGGACGCGGGCAACCCCGGCTGGGCGCAGGACCCGGAGGAACTGGCCACCGCCCTGCGCAAGTCGGGCATCGCGGCGGCGGACGGCTTCGCCGTGAACGTCGCCAACTTCTACGACACCGCGCGGAACGCGGCGTACGGCGCCAGGCTCTCCGCGGCCCTGGGCGGGAAGAACTTCGTCATCGACACCAGCCGCAGCGGCAACGGGGCCCTGGGCGGCGACTCCTGGTGCAACCCGCCCGGGCGGGCGCTCGGCGAGCGGCCGACCACCGAGACCGGCCGGCCCGGGGTGGACGCCTACCTGTGGATCAAGAACCCGGGGGAGTCGGACGGCGACTGCGGCCGGGGCGAGCCCCGGGCGGGCGAGTTCTGGTTGCCGTACGCGCTCGGGCTGGCGCAGGCGGCGCGCTGAGGCCGCCCGTGCCGGCCCGGGCGTGACGGAGCGGCGGCACGGGCCCGCGTGTGTGCCTGTCCCGGCCGCCCGCGCCGGCCCGGGCCCGCACGGCGCGGGCCGTTGCGGCTACGCGGTGACCTGGATCCAGCGGGCGACCGACGGGGTGCCGGCGGCGTCCGTCAGGAACAGCATGTACCAGCCCGGCGGCAGCAGGTCGGGGTTGCGGGGCAGGGTCAGCGAGATGCCGTCCGCCGTCCGTCCGGCGATGTCCAGGGCCACCGAGCGCTGTTCGACGTCCGTCACGTGGGTGACCGAACTCGGCCGGATCAGCTTGGCGCCGGCGACCGCCTCCGGCCGTGCGGTGCCGACGGCCAGCGTGCCGCCGAGCCCGGCCGCCTGCGGAACGGCACCGACCTGCGGGCGTTCGCCGTGGTACAGGTACGGCGGGGTGTAGATCTCGATGCGCTGCTCGAAGCCGCCGGGCCGGGTCTCGGCCTTGTCGGCGAAGAGCGGGTTGGAGCCCAGCACGGCGACCCGGCCGTCCGGCAGCAGGAGCGCCTCGGAGTGGTAGTCGCGGCCGACGGCCGGCTCGGCGGCGGTGCTGAAGCTGTTGGTGTCCGGGTGGTACACCTGCGCCTTCAGCAGGTCGCTGTCGCCCCGGCCGCGGTAGCCGCTGGAGCCGCCGGTGGTGAAGACGGTGTCGTCCGGGAGGATCACGCTGTTGAGGTAGCGGGTGCCGCCGGCCGGCAGGTCCGGGCCCGGGGTGAAGGCGGGCGCGGCGGAGGACAGGTCCGCGATGTCGGTGCGGGCCGTGGACAGCGGGGACTCGCCGACGCCACCGCCGCCGAGCACCATCACCTTCTGCGCCTGCGCGGGCGGCAGCAGCACCGATGAGGAGGTCTCGGTGAGGTCGGGGTCGCGCAGGCCGGGGACGGGTTGGAAGGCCCCGGTCGACACGTCCCACAAGCCGGGCTCGCGGCCCTTGTCGCCGGGGCCGTAGCCGCCGTTGGAGCCGGAGTAGAAGAGCTTGCCGGAGACGGTCAGGAAGATCGCCGGGTAGGTCGGGAAGTAGTGGTCGGGGCCCTTGGACCAGGACTTGGTCCTCGGGTCGTAGACCTCGTTGTCGTTGCCGTCGAGGATCTCCCCGGTGTCGTCCAGGCCGGAGACGGTGACCACCCGGCCGTCGCCCAGCCCGGTCAGCGTCGGGTACCAGCGGGCGTGGGCCATGTCGGTGACCGGCTCGTAGAGCTCGGTGTCCGGGTTGAACTCGAAGGCGGAGCGGATGCCCTGGTACTCCTGCTTGTCCAGGGTGAGCTTCTCGTTCTGCCCGTACAGGTTGTGGGCGTCGGTGCCGCTCAGGCCCTTGATCCGATACTGGGCGGGGGAGTCGGAGACGTAGTCCGGGCCCGGGCCGACCGCCTCCACGTACACCCGCTGCTCGCCGGCGGTGACCACGGTCTCGCGGCCGGAGCCGGTCTTGGTCGCGGCCGGGACGGTCACCGGGGCGGTGCTGGCGTACTCGTGGCCGTTCGGGGCGACGAAGACGGTGCCCTTGGGGAAGGTCCGGTCGCGCTCCGGGCTCTCGTTGCGCACCCGCATGATGCCGGCCGCCTTCTTCACGGCGGCGGCCAGTTTCTCGTAGCGCTGGGTGCCGCCGGCCACCAGGACGCGGCCGTCCGGCAGCGAGGTGTGGCCGCCGCAGAACATGTCGGCCGGGGTGGGGACCAGCTTGTAGGTGTTCGCGGCCGGGTCCCAGAGCAGGCTCTTGAAGGTGCCCGCGTTGAACTGCTTCTCGTCGTTGCCGGAGCCGGCCACGATCAGGACCTTGCCGGTGCGCAGCAGGGTCGCGTGCACGGCGTTGACCCGGAACTCGGCGGGCAGCGACAGGGTCTGCCAGTGGCCGTACTGCGCCTTGTACTCGGGGCGGTTGATCACGTAGTGGTGGTACTGCTCGGAGGCGAAGCCGAGGACGGCCGGCGCGTTCATCCCGGCCACGGTCAGCGCGACGGTGCTGCCGAGGGCGAGGCGCTTGGTGCGGCCGGCCTTGTGGATCTTCACGGTGGGTGCTCCCCTCGGGAGGCGGTCGGGTGCCGGGCCGGGGCCGGGCTGGGGCTGGGCTGGGCTGGGCTGGGGGCCGGGGCTGCTCGGGGTGGGCTCTGTTCGGTGGGCGGGCGTCCGTGGGTGCTGTCAGTGGGGGGACGTGCCGCTGCCGGCGTGGTCGGGTGCGGGGCGGTCGGGTGCGGGCCGGGTGGGCGACGAGTCCGGTGCCGTGCGTGCGGGCGGCGAGGTCCGGGGGTCGCGGGCGTGGCGCGGGCGGCGCTTCTCCAGGAGGACCGTCGGGGTGGCCGTCGGGCCGCCGGTGACGGTGAGGTTGGCGGTGGGGCGGGTCCGGCGGCGGCGGACGGCGTCGCCGGCGGTGATCAGGACCGGCAGGAGGGTGAGCACCAGGGCGATCCAGGCCCAGGCGCGCATCGCGGCGTGGTCGTAGCCGGTGACGTAGGAGGCGATGATCGCGCCGCCGAACACCAGCGTCCAGAACAGGTGGAAGCGGAAGGTGCCGAGCCGGTCGGCGCTGGCCGAGCGGCCCTTGGGCGTCACCACGAAGCGGCTGCGCACTCGCAGCAGCGACTGGAGCAGCGAGGCCGCGTAGACCGGGCCGCAGAGCGCCGACATCACCATCCCGGCGACCCCGGAGGAGCCGGCCGGCTCGTGCGGGCTCACGTTGTGCTTGCGGTTCCAGGTGTAGAGCAGGAGCTGGAGCGCGGCGGCGTCGCTGTAGAGCATCATCCAGATCTCCGAGGAGACGTGCACGCCCGATGCGCCGAAGCCCAGGTAGAGGACGCTGGACAGGCCGCCGAGCAGCCAGGTGAGCGCCGCCATCGGGTAGAAGCCCACCATCAGCGTGTAGTTGAGCAGCCGCCCGGGGGACAGCTGCCACAGCACCCGCCAGTACTGGGTGAAGAGGGTCTCGTAGGTGCCGCGGCTCCAGCGCAGTTGCTGGGAGAAGAAGTCGGTCCAGGAGGACGGTCCTTCGCCGACCGCGAGCACGTCCGGGGTGTACACGGACTTCCAGCGTTCCCCGGTCTCCGGGTTTCGGCTGCGGTGGAACTCCAGACCGGTCGCCATGTCCTCGGTGATGGAGTCGTACAACCCGCCGATCGACTGGAGCGCGCTGATTCTGACGGCGTTGTTGGTGCCCACGAACATGGGCGCGCCGTAACGGTTTCCGGCGCGTTGGACGAGGGCGTGGAAGAGGTACTGCTGGCTCTCGGAGAATCTGGTGACGGCCGAGCCCGAACTGCGGTAGTTCCCGTACACCTGGGGGCCGACCACGAATGCCACGTCGGGGTCGCGGAAGTAGCCGAGCATCCGCTCGCAGAAGTCCGGCAGCGGAACGTGGTCGGTGTCCACGGACACCCAGAACTCGTAGTCGTCGCCGTGGGCCTGGAGCCAGGCGTTGTAGTTGCCGTGCTTGGTGCCGACGCGGAACCTGCCCTTCGGCCGGTTCCACTGCGGCCGGCCGGCGCGGCTGAAGTGCCGCACGCCCAGCTCGGCGCAGAGCTCCCGCATTGCAGGATCGTTTCCCTCGTCCAACAACCAGACGTCGTAGGGTCCGTTGTGCCGTACGGCGCGGGCCGCGGTCAGCGTGGCCCGGACCATCTCCGGCGGCTCCTTGTCCGGCACGCAGGTGGTGAGGAAGGCGACCCGGGTGCCGGGCACCGGCGTCACCGGGACCGGGTCACGGGCGACCAGCGTGGCATGGGTGTTGGAGACGACGTTGACCAGCCGGAACACCTCGACGACGGCGATGATGCCGATCATCACCTTGTCGCCGAGCAGCACCAGGGCGTTCGTCTCGTCCAGCCGTTCGGGCCAGTGCTCCGGCAGCAGCAGCCAGACCAGCAGCACCGCCTCCACCACCGGGGCGGCGACCATCAGCAGCGCAGCGCGGATCCGGTGCGGCTCGCGGCGCAGCAGGCTGCGGTACCGGACGCGGTAGGGGGCCGCGGGCGGTGGCTCGTACGGGGGAGAGGCGTACGGGGTGGTCTCCGAAGCGGGGTCGTGCGGGGCGCTCGCCGACGCGGGGCCGTACGGTGCGGCCGGTTCGGGCCAGTAGACGCCGCCACCGAGTTCGTCGTCCTCGTCCGGGTCGTACGCCGGGCCCGCGAGACGACTGAAGTGGCCGTAGTCGTACGGGGCTTCGGGTGCGGGAACGGCGCTGAGGGCGGCCTCGTCCAGCTGCCCGGCACCTCGCCCGCCGGCCGTTCCGGCGCCCTTTCGCCGCGAGAACGGCGTGGTCATGGCTGCTCCCCCCGGAGTTCGCTCCGTGCTCGGCTCGCTCGGCCTTCGCGTGGGCCTGCCTCGACTCGGAGCCGTCCGGGTGGAACTCGGTGGAACCGGCCGGAATCGGCTGGAACGGGACCGGGTGAACTGCGCTTCTCAGGCAGTTCCCGGGCCGTCCAGGACATTCGCCGGGTTCTGCCGGTTCTGTCGCGCGTCGGTACGGGGGCTTCGAATCCGGGATCCCGATGCACTTTCCAGCTTCCCCTCCGGGCGCTCCGGGATCCTTGGCCTCATCAACTCTCCCCGAGTGCACCGGTGATCGCAACCAATCCGGGAGATCGCCGCCGCCCAAGCATGAAGATGCCACGGTTCCCGGCCGGTCCGGCGGGCCTTGGTGCTATTGCGGTGAATTCGCCCGGGCCCGGGCGGCGATCCGTGGAACTCGGGGGCGGCGGAGGCCTGTTGAGAGGGGCGCTTGTGGGGGCGGTCACGGGGGCGGTCACGGGGGCTGTCTCTTATACACAACTCACAGCCCACGATACCCCAGAGCAACTCGTAAGCCCTCTTA
>NZ_JBSHBN010000034.1:7019-62697 GCF_053612025.1 Kitasatospora sp. NPDC054768 | reverse complement strand
GCCGGCGCCCGTCCCCCGGTCACCGGCCGCACGGGCCCGTTCCGCGGCCGGCGCCCGTCCCGGGCGGCCGGCCGTTCTCGCCCGCCGGCCCTCCCCGGCGGGAGTCGAGGGGGAGCCGACGGCGGTCGTGGGGTCAGGTCCGCTTGCGGAACCGGGCGACCGCCAGCGGGGCGAAGATCGCGGTGACGGCGGCCGACCAGACCAGCACGATCATCACCGGGTGGGCCACCGGGCCCTCGCCGTTGAGCAGGGAGCGGGAGGCGTCGGCCAGCGCCGACAGCGGGTTGACCTCGGTGAAGGACTTCAGCCAGCCCGGCATGGTGTCGGGCCTGGCGAAGATCGAGCTGCCGAACTGCATCGGCATCAGGACCAGCATGGCCACGCCCTGGACGGCCTGGGCGCTGCGCAGGGCCATGCCCAGCAGCATCGAGATCCAGACGATCGACATGCCGAACACCAGGGCCAGGCCGATGGTGGCCAGCACCTCCAGCGGTCCGGTCCGCACCTCGAAGCCGATGCACATCGCGAAGCCGATCAGGATCGCGAAGGAGAGCAGTCCGCGCAGGGTCTCGGCGACGATCTTGGACAGCAGGACCGAGGCCCGGCCGATCGGCAGGGTGCGGAAGCGGTCCATCACGCCGGTCTGGAAGTCGCTGTTGAGGCCGGTGCCGACGGCCATCGCGAGGGTGAGGCCGGTCTGTCCGAGCAGGCCGGGGATCAGGTACTGCTTGTAGTCGTCCTGGTTGCCGGCCATCGCGCCGCCGAAGACGTAGACGAACAGCACGGTGAAGATGATCGGCATCAGCACGGCGTCGAACATCGACTCCGGGTCGGCCTTGATCCGCATCAGGTTGCGCCGGGTCAGCGCGCCGACGTGGCGCAGGGTGCCGGACAGGCCGATCCGGGAGTCCTCCGCCGGCGGCCGGGCGTCCCGGGCCCGGGAGGGGGTGAGCGTGGCGGTGGTCATGCGACGGGCTCCTTGGCGAGGCTGGGGGCGGGCACCGCGGCGGAGGCGGGCTTGCCGGTGATGGCGAGGAAGACCTCGTCCAGGCTGGGCACCTTGGTGTCGATGCCGGCGACGGCGAAGCCGCGGGTGCCGAGCACCCCGATCACCGCGGTCAGCTGCTCCTCGCCGGTGATCGGCACCGCGAGCAGGCCGGTGTCGGCGGAGAAGGTGGCGTTGAGGATGCCGCTCTCGTGCAGGCAGCGGGCCATCTCCGGCAGCTCGGCCGGGTCGGTCGGGCGGACCTGGAGGGTCTGGCCGCCGACCTTGGCCTTGAGCTCGGAGACGGCGCCGTTGGCGATCACCCGGCCGCGGTCGATGACGGTCAGCTCGTTCGCGAGCTGCTCCGCCTCCTCCATGTACTGGGTGGTCAGCAGCACGGTGCTGCCCTCGGCGACCATGCGCTGCACCTCGTCCCAGACCTCGTTGCGGGTGCGCGGGTCCAGGCCGGTGGTGGGCTCGTCCAGGTAGAGCACCCGGGGGCGGCCCATCATGCTGGCGGCCAGGTCGAGGCGGCGGCGCATGCCGCCGGAGTAGGTCTTGGCGGTCCGCTTGGCGGCCTCGGTGAGCGAGAAGCGCTCCAGCAGTTCGGCGGCCCGGGCCCTGGCCTCCTTGCGGGGGAGGTCGAGCAGCCGGCCGATGAGGTAGAGGTTCTCGTACCCGGAGAGCAGCTCGTCCACGGAGGCGTACTGGCCGGTGAGGCCGATCGTGCGGCGCAGCTGCTTGGGCTGGCGCAGCACGTCGTAGCCGCCGACGAACGCGGTGCCGGCGTCCGGCTTGATCAGGGTGGAGAGGACGCGCACCAGGGTGGTCTTGCCGGCGCCGTTGGGGCCGAGCAGGGCGAGGACGGTGCCCTCCTCGACGGTGAGGTCGACCCCGTCGAGGGCCTTGGTCTCGCCGTAGTGCTTGACGATGCCGTGCACCTCCACGGCGTTCCGAGAGGTGCTTCCCCGGTCGTTCGGGGCTGTCGCGATTCGTGTCATGCCCCCAGGGTGTCCGTCCGCGCTGTCAGCTCCCTGTCGGCCGGCGCCGTGTGCTGTCAGGCCGCTGTCACCGGCCGCCGGAGGCGCTCCCCGGGCGCCGGACGCGGCCCCGGGTACGGCAGCGGCCGGGGGTACGACAGCGGCCCCCGGGGACGGCAGCGGCCCCGCTCCGAACCGGAACGGGGCCGCGAGGAGCGGGCGTCAGCGGAAGCTGTGCTCCGCCGCCGGGAAGGCGCCGGAGCGCACGTCCTCGGCGTACGCCCGGGCGGCGTCGCCGAGGACGGTCCGCAGGTCGGCGTACTGCTTGACGAACTTGGGCACCCGGCCGGCCGTCATGCCGGCCATGTCGGTCCAGACCAGCACCTGGGCGTCGGTGTCCGGTCCGCCGCCGATGCCGACGGTCGGGATCGCCAGCTGCTCGGTGGCCTGGGCGGCCAGCTCGGCCGGGACGGCCTCCAGCACCACGGCGAAGGCGCCCGCCTGCTGGACGGCCTTGGCGTCGCGCAGCAGCTGGTGCGCCGCCTCGTCGCCGCGGCCCTGGACGGGGTAGCCGCCGAGGGCGTGCACGGACTGCGGGGTGAGGCCGATGTGGGCCATCACCGGGACGCCGGCCTCGACCAGCAGCTCGATCGAGCGGGCGCTGCGCTCCCCGCCCTCCAGCTTGACCGCGCCGACCCCGGCCTCCTTCATCAGCCGGGCCGCGTTGTGCATGGCCTGCGCGGGGGACTCCTGGTACGAGCCGAACGGCAGGTCGGCGACGATCATGGCCCGTTCGGTGCCGCGGACGACGGCGGCGGAGAGCATCACCATCTGATCCATGGTCACCGGGACGGTGGTCTCGTAGCCGAGGTGGCAGTTGCCCGCCGAGTCGCCGACCAGCAGTACCGGGATGCCGGCCTCGTCGAACACGCCCGCGGTGAGGGCGTCGTAGGCGGTGAGCATCGACCACTTCTCGCCGCGCTGCTTGGCGGCGGCGAGGTCGCGGACGGTGACACGGCGGTTGGTGACCCCGCCGTAGAGGGTGGCGGTCGACGCCTGGTTCTGGGCAGGCGAAGGCGTAGAAGCGTTCATCGAGCGGACTCCTGAAGGGTTGTCGTCTCGTGGCGCCGTACGGCGTCCCCGGATCACCTCCATGCTTGCACGCCCCGGCGCCCGCGCAAAGAGGGGTGCGGGCGTCCCGGTGCGATCCAGGACACACCGGGCGCGCGGGTCACCCCCCGCCGGGGTGCGCGGGCGGCCGCCGAATTTGCCTGCTCTTTACGAAACGGATTCGTCTCGTATCGTATCGCCCGTTACTCTGGTGCGGGGGGTTACGAGACGTATGTGGCTCGGAATGCCCGCCAGTGTCACACCACCACGGACGGGAAACACCCATGACCACCGCAGCCGCGCCACCCCGCGTGCCGGAAGCCATCCACCGTCGGCGCTGGGCGATCCTCGGCACCCTGCTGCTCGCCCTGCTCGTCGTCGTGCTCGACAACTCGATCCTCAACGTCGCGATGAAGACCATCGCGACGCCCGCGCCGGTCGGACTCGGGGCCACCCAGAGCGACCTGGAATGGTCGATCAACTCCTACACCCTGGTCTTCGCCGGGCTGCTGTTCACCTCCGGCCTGCTCGGCGACCGGTTCGGCCGCAAGCGCGCGCTGCTGGCCGGCATGGTGGTCTTCGGCATCGCCTCGCTGCTGTCCGCGCTGGCCGCCTCGCCCGGTGAACTCATCGGCTACCGCGCCCTGATGGGTGTCGGCGGCGCGCTCGCGATGCCCGCCACGCTGGCGATCATCATGAACGTCTTCGAGCGCTCCGAGCAGCCCAAGGCGATCGGGATCTGGGCCGGCGCGGTCGGCCTGGCCATCGCCATCGGCCCGATCACCGGCGGCCTGCTGATCGAGCACTTCTGGTGGGGCTCGGTCTTCCTGATCAACGTCCCGATCGTGGTCGTCGCGGTGATCGCGATGGTGATCCTGGTCCCCGAGTCCAAGGACCCCAGCCCGGGCCGGATGGACCCGATCGGCGTGCTGCTGTCGATCGTCGGCCTGGTCGCGCTGATCTACGGCATCATCAAGGGCGGCGAGCTGGCCGACTTCACCGCGGTCGAGGCCTGGGCGCCGACCCTGGTCGGCGTGGTCGCGCTGGTCGCCTTCGTCTGGTTCGAGCGCCGCACCGCGTTCCCCGCGCTGGACGTCACCTGGTTCCGCAACAAGGTGTTCAGCGCGTCCGTGGTGGTCGTCGGCGTGATCTTCTTCGCGCTGATGGGCGTCTCGTTCTTCGGCGTCTTCTACATCCAGAGCGTGCGCGGCTACAGCGCCCTCCAGGCCGGTGTGCTGATGCTGCCGCTGGCCGCCGCTCAGCTGGTGTTCGCCCCGCGGGCCCGGCTGGTGGTCGACCGCTTCGGCGTCGCCGCCACCGCGACCTGCGGCATGCTGCTGGTCGCGGTCGGCTTCGTCGGCTACGTCGTGCTGACCGCCACCACCCCGATCTGGGTGCTGGTCGTGCTCGGCCTGGTGATGGGCGCCGGCATGGCACACGTCATGCCGCCGGTCACCGTCGCGATCATGGCCTCGCTGCCCCGGGAGAAGGCCGGCGCCGGCTCGGCCGTCAACAACACCTTCCGCCAGGTCGGCGGCTCGCTCGGGGTCGCCGTGCTCGGCGCGGTGCTCTCCACCGTCTACCGCGACGGGATGGCCGACACCCTGACCCACCTGCCCGAGGGCCTGCGCGACAAGGCCGGCGAGTCGCTGGAGGCCACCCTGGCCATCGCCGACCGCATCCCCGGCGGCCAGGCGCTGATCGCCCCGGCGAACGACGCCTTCGTCCACGCCATGCACGTGGTGGCCTCGCTCTCGGCGGGCGTCTCGGTGATCGGCGCCGTCGTCGCCTGGTTCCTGCTGCCGCGCCGCTCGGCCGCCCCCGCCGGCCCGGTCGGCCCGGCCCCCGAACAGCGCGGCCA
The DNA here is from genome assembly GCF_053612025.1 of Kitasatospora sp. NPDC054768. Taxonomy (NCBI): domain Bacteria; kingdom Bacillati; phylum Actinomycetota; class Actinomycetes; order Kitasatosporales; family Streptomycetaceae; genus Kitasatospora; species Kitasatospora sp. NPDC054768. Next base: position 57,761 of record NZ_JBSHBN010000034.1, on the reverse strand, counting down.
GGAGCGCGAGGCCGCGGCCGCGGAGGCCTGACCAGCGGCCGGGCCCACCGTGACTGAGCGACAATGGCCCTGCCACCCGGGTGCGCCCCGGGCGGCAGGGCCTCGGTCCGGGGCGGGCCCCCGCCGCGGACCCACCGAGGGACACCCCACGGCGCCAGCGCCGCCGGGGAGAGCGAGGGAGAGACAGCGGGGATGAAGACGGACACGCCGACCGCCGACACCGGGCAGCACTGCGCGGAGGTACGCCGTGGCCGGCCCCGGAGCGAGGCCGCCGAGCAGGCCATCTTCACGGCCGTCGAGGACCTGATGGCCGGCGGTACCGCGCTGTCCGAGCTCACCATCGAGGGCATCGCCGCCGCCGGCGGCGTCGGCAAGGCCACCATCTACCGGCGCTGGTCCAACAAGGAGGCCCTGCTGGTCGACGTGGTCAGCCGGCTGGAGGAGCCGCTGCCGGAGCCCACCGGCGCCGGCGCCCGGGCCGACCTGATCGCCCTGGTCGACCACGTCCGCCGGCGCGGCCTGGCCAAGCGCACCCGCTGGGTGCTCAAGGCCGCCCTCGGCCAGATGCAGACCCTGCCCGAGCTGTACTCCGCGTACCGGGAGCGGGTGATCAAGCCGCGCCGGGAGGTCGGGCTCCGCCTGATCCGCCAGGCCGTCGCCGAGGGCGTGATCCGCGACGACCTCGACCTGGAACTGCTCAACGACCTCCTGATGGGGCCGATCCTCTACCGCAGCATCCTGTGGGACGACTCCGACCTGGAGGACCCGGACCTGGCCCGCAAGCTGGTCGACTCCGTGCTCGAAGGCCTCGCACCCCGCTGACCCCGCCCGACCCGCGCCCGAACGTGGCCTCGCTCACCAAACCGGGCCACGCCGGAACCCGCTCAGCGGGACCGACGTCTGTCCCGGCATAGGCTGAGCCGGACAATCGATCAAACCGGCACCGGTCCGGTGAGTGCCCGCCCGACGACGGGCCGGACACCGGAGCGGCGACGGCACGAGCGACGGGAGCCACTTCATGGCGCAGGCGGACAGGACCGAGCGGATCGCGGCCCCCGGGGGCGACGCCGACGGCCCGGCCCCCGCGGTGCGTCGCGGCGGCTTCCTCGGCCTGCGCCACTGGGGCCGGGACGCCCGCGGCAGCGGCACCTGGCGGCGCGGCCTGGTGGTCGCCGCGCTGGCCGTGCTCACCGCCGCGCTGCTCGCCTTCCACGCCGAGGTGCCCAACAGCGTCGGCAACCTCGGCAGCCTGCTGGAGACCTTCCTGCCCTGGCTGGGCCTGGCCGTCCCGGTGCTGCTGGTACCCGCGCTGCTGCGCCGCTCCGCCACCGCGCTGCTGGCCCTGCTGCTGCCCGTCGTGCTCTGGGTCAACCTGTTCGGCGGGCTGCTGTCCGACAAGAGCGGCGGCAAGGGCGACTGGACGGTGGTCAGCCACAACGTCGCCGCCGCCAACACCGACGTGCCGGGCACCGTCCGCACCCTGGTGGACTCCGGCGCCCAGATCGTCGCCCTGCAGGAGCTGGCCGGCCGGCAGCTGCGCTCGTACGAGACCGGGCTCGCCGGCGCCTACCCGTACCACACCGTGGAGGGCACGGTCGGGCTCTGGTCGAAGTACCCGATCGAGGACATCTCCCCGGTGGACCTGAAGATGGGCTGGACCAGGGCCTTCCGGGCCGAGGTCACCACCCCGCAGGGCCCGGTCGCCGTGTACGTGGCGCACCTGCCATCGGTGCGGCTGAAGGCCGAGGGCGGCTTCACCGTCAACCAGCGGGACCTCAGCGCGCAGGCGCTCGGCAACGCGATCCAGGCCGAGCCGCTGAAGAAGGTCCTGCTGCTCGGCGACCTCAACGGCACCATGAACGACCGCAGCCTGGCGCCGGTCACCTCGCAGATGCGCTCGGCCCAGGGCGCCGCCGGCGACGGCTTCGGCTTCAGCTGGCCGGCGGCCTTCCCGATGGCCCGGATCGACCAGATCATGAGCAAGGGCGGGCTCACGCCGGTGGACTCCCGCACCCTGTCCCGGGACGGCAGCGACCACCTCGCGGTGGCCGCCACCTACCGGTACTCGGCGTAGCGGTCAGCCGCGCCGCCAGCGGTTGGTGATCGGCAGGCGGCGGTCCCGGCCGAAGTTCTTGGCCGAGACCTTCGGGCCCGGCGGGTACTGGCGCCGCTTGTACTCGGCGCTGTCGACCAGCCGGACCACCCGGTCCACCACGGCCGGGTCGAAGCCGTCCGCCACGATCGAGTCCCGGCCCTCGTCGCCCTCGATGTAGCGGGCCAGCACGCCGTCCAGCAGGTCGTAGTCGGGCAGCGAGTCGGTGTCCACCTGGTCCGGCCGCAGCTCGGCGGACGGCGGCTTGGTGATGGTGTGCTCCGGGATCGGCGGCACCTCGCCGCGCCGCACGGCCTCCTCGTTGCGCCAGCGGGCCAGCCGGAACACCAGTGACTTGTAGACGTCCTTGATGGGTCCGTAGGCGCCCACCGAGTCGCCGTACAGCGTCGAGTAGCCGACCGCCAGCTCGCTCTTGTTGCCGGGCGCGAGCACGATGTGCCCCTCCTGGTTGGAGATCGCCATCAGCAGGGTGCCGCGCAGCCGGGACTGGAGGTTCTCCTCGGCGAGGCCGGTCAGCTCGGTCGCCGCCAGGTAGGCGTCGAACATCGGGGCGATGGAGACGGTCCGCAGGGGCAGTCCGGTGCGGCGGGCCAGCTCGGCCGCGTCGTCCCGGGAGTGCTGGGAGGAGTAGCGGCTGGGCATCGAGACGCCGTGCACGTTCCGCGCGCCCACCGCGTCCACCGCGATCGCGGCCACCACCGCCGAGTCGATGCCGCCGGAGAGGCCGATCAGCACGGACGAGAAGCCGTTCTTGGTCACGTACGCCCGGGTGCCGGAGACCAGCGCGGCCCAGATCTCGGCCTCGTCGGACCGCCGCGGCGCCACCCCTGCGGTGAGCCTCCCGGCGGGCGCGTCCTGCGGTTCGCCGCCCAGCTCGGTGCGGACCAGGTGCAGCCCGTCGCTCAGCAGCAGTCCGTCGGTGTCGTCCCCCGCGGCGGCCGGCAGGTCGAGGTCCAACACCAGCAGGTGCTCCTCGAACTGCGGGGAGCGGGCCAGGACTTCGCCGCCCGCGCCGACCACGATCGAGTCGCCGTCGAAGACCAGCTCGTCCTGGCCGCCGACCATGTTGACGTACGCCAGGGTGCAGCCCGCCTCGGCCGCCCGGCGGCGCACCAGCTCCAGCCGCTGGTCGTCCTTGTTCCGCTCGTACGGGGAGCCGTTGATCACCAGCAGCAGCCCGGCGCCGGCCTCGCGGGCGGCGGTGACCCGGCCGCCGTCCTGCCAGATGTCCTCGCAGACGGCCAGCGCGACGTCCACCCCGTGCAGCCGCAGCACCGGCAGCTGGTCGCCGGGGACGAACCAGCGGAACTCGTCGAACACGCCGTAGTTGGGCAGGTGGTGCTTGGCGAACCGGGTCACCACCTCGCCCCGGTGCAGCACCGCGGCGCAGTTCTGCGGAGAGCCGGCCGGACGGTTGAAGCGCGGCGAGGCGTGCTCGGAGCGCCCGAGGTAGCCGACCACCACCGGGACCTCGCCCAGCCCCTCCGCGGCCAGGCGGCCGGCCAGCTCGACCAGCGCGGCGCGGGAGGCCTCGATGAAGGAGTGGCGCAGGGCGAGGTCCTCCACCGGGTACCCGGTGAGGGCCATCTCGGGGAAGGCGACCAGCTGCGCGCCGGCCTCCGCGGCCCGCTTGGTCCAGCGCACCACCTCGGCGCCGTTGCGGGCGAGGTCACCGACCCAGGGGTCGATCTGGCTCAGGGCGAGACGGAGATTGGGCATGCCCCGAGTGTAATCGTCCAACTGACGCGATGTCCTGGGCGGGGGCCCGCGGCGGGGGTCGGCGCTGCCGGGCCGGGCGGGGATCGGCCATGATGGGGGCAACCGCTTTACGAGGTCTTTCCACGGCCTCCGGGGCGTAACACGAGCGTAAAGAGCAGAGGTGAGACTGTCCCCATGGGCAAGCAGCAGCAGTTCGTGCTTCGGACGCTCGAAGAGCGTGACATCCGGTTCGTCCGGCTGTGGTTCACCGACGTGCTCGGGTTCCTGAAGTCGGTCGCGGTGGCGCCGGCCGAGCTGGAGCAGGCCTTCGAGGAGGGCATCGGGTTCGACGGCTCGGCGATCGAGGGCTTCGCCCGGGTGTACGAGTCCGACATGATCGCCAAGCCGGACCCGACCACCTTCCAGATCCTGCCGTGGCGCTCGGAGACCCCGGGCACCGCCCGGATGTTCTGCGACATCCTGATGCCGGACGGATCGCCGTCCTACGCCGACCCCCGGTTCGTGCTCAAGCGCACCCTGGAGAAGGCCTCCGAGCAGGGATTCACCTTCTACACCCACCCGGAGATCGAGTTCTTCCTGCTGAAGAACCTGCCCGGCGACGGCACCCCGCCGATCCCCGCCGACCACTCCGGCTACTTCGACCACACCCCGCGCGGGGTGGGCCACGACTTCCGCCGACAGGCGATCACCATGCTGGAGTCGATGGGCATCTCGGTCGAGTTCTCGCACCACGAGGGCGCCCCCGGCCAGCAGGAGATCGACCTGCGCTACGCCGACGCGCTGTCCACCGCCGACAACATCATGACCTTCCGGCTGGTCATGAAGGAGGTCGCGCTGGAGCAGGGCGTGCACGCGAGCTTCATGCCCAAGCCGTTCTCCGAGCACCCCGGCAGCGGCATGCACACCCACGTCTCGCTGTTCGAGGGCGACCGCAACGCGTTCCACGAGTCCGGCGCCGAGTACCAGCTGTCCAAGGTCGGCCGGTCCTTCATCGCGGGCCTGCTGAAGCACGCCGCCGAGACCGCCGCCGTCACCAACCAGTGGGTGAACTCCTACAAGCGGATCTGGGGCGGCTCCCAGCGCACCGCCGGGGCCGGCGGCGAGGCGCCGTCCTACATCTGCTGGGGCCACAACAACCGCTCGGCGCTGATCCGGGTGCCGATGTACAAGCCGGGCAAGCAGGGCTCCACCCGGATCGAGGTCCGCTCCCTGGACACCGGCTGCAACCCGTACCTCGCCTACGCCGTCACCCTCGCGGCCGGCCTGAAGGGCATCGAGGAGGGCTACGAGCTCCCGCCCGGCGCCGACGACGACGTGTGGGCGCTGTCCGACTCCGAGCGCCGCGCCCTCGGCATCCAGCCGATGCCGCAGAACCTCGGCGAGGCCATCGACCTGATGCAGCGCAGCGAACTCGTCGCCGAGACCCTCGGCGAGCACGTCTTCGACTTCTTCCTGCGCAACAAGCGCCAGGAGTGGGAGGAGTACCGCTCCGAGGTCACCCCGTTCGAGCTGCGGAAGAACCTCCAGGTGCTGTGAGCGGGTGACGGCCGCTCAAACCCCCGTCGGCCCGCTGTCGCCCAGGAGGGCGGCAGCGGGCCCTCCTATGGAGTGGACCTGCGGCGGAATCGCCGCACCGGTGGCGGAATGTGATGCTTATGTGACGGAGGGTTGTGGTCCGACCGGCCTGCTCGTCCGTCCATCCTGAAAGAGGATCACATGATCTCCTCCGTCAGTCGCGCCTCCGCCACTCGTCTGCTCCTCCGCAGGACCTGCGTCGCGGGCGCCGCCGTCGCCGCCGTCGCCGGCCAGCTGCTGGCCGCCCCGACCATCGCCGACGCCCGTGGTTCGGGCACGCCCTCCGGGCCGGAGGCGGGTGTCCAGCACGCACAGCAAGCCCAGCCCGCACAGCGCGCGAAGCAGCGGGCCACCACGATCGCCGAGAACCAACTGCCCTTCACCACCCGCTTCGAGGGCGACTTCCACGGCTCCATCACCCGGATCAGCAACTCGCTGATGACCTGCGACGAGACCAAGGCGCCGCTCGACCCGGAGCAGCCGCCCTGCCTGGACGCCCGCAAGGGCCTCGGCCCCAGGCCGATCAACAACAAGTACGAGATGAAGTACATCAACATCGACCCGGGCTCGGTCGGCCCGCTCGGTGACGCGATCTACTCCGCCAGCTCCGCCGACCTCGGCCTGATCGACGGCTCCCGGGTCACGTACGCCCGGCTGTACTGGGGCGGCACCCGCGGCATCGACGACGTCGTGCTGCCGGAGAACCAGATCGACGAGGTGTACCTGAAGGTCCCGGGCGAGCCCGAGTACCGCAACATCGCCAACGACCAGCCCTCCATCGGCTACATCACCACCGACGTGGAGAGCAGCTACCAGGCCTCCGCCGACATCACCGACCTGGTCAGGCAGGCCGGCAACGGCACCTACACCGTCGCCAACATGGACTCGGTGGTGAAGCCGCACAGCTGGGGCGGCTGGACGATCGTGGTCGCCTACGAGAACGAGTGCAAGCCGTACCGGCACGTCCACCTGTGGGACGGCTTCCGGGTCGAGCTGCCCGACAGCCCGCCGCGCGAGTTCGACCTCACCGGGCTCCGGACCCCGGCCACCGGCCCGGTGGCGGGCAAGCTCGGCTTCGTGGTCTACGACGGCGACCTCAAGTGGACCGGCGACACCCTCGCCATCAAGTCCACCCAGGGCCCGCAGGCGACCTTCTCCGACCTCAACCACGCCTCCAACGACGCGTTCAACTCCACCATCGAGGAGCTGACCCCGGCCGACCAGTTCGTCCGCACCCCGTACAACCGCAACAACTTCGGCTACGACTCCAACCGCTGGGACATCTCGCCGTTCCTGCGCAACGGGGACAGCGACATCAAGGTGCTGTTCGACACCGACAAGGACGGCTACGACCTCGGCGTCTTCTACGCCTACGTCAACCTGGACGGCTCCACCGAGGGCTGATCCCCCGTCGCACCACGGCGCCGCTGCCGCCCCACCCGCACCGCGCGGGCCGGCAGCGGCGCCGTCGCGTCCCGGCCCCGGGCGGCGCCGCGCAGCAGCCGCTCGCAGGGGCGCTCCACCCAGCGGTACAGCACGCCCGCGGCGGCCAGCGAACCGCCGGCCAGCAGCAGCCAGACACCGAACGTCGCGGCCCCCGGCGCCGGGCGGCCATGGACGGACAGCCAGCAGCGGACGCCGATCTCGTGCACCAGGTACCAGGCGAACGACCACTCGCCTAGCCGGACGGCCGTGCGGCCCGCCAGCAGCCGGGGCGGGCACCCGGCGGCGTCGCACCGGGCGGCGGCCGCCAGCAGGGCCGCGAACAGCGGCGCGGGGAGCAACTGGGAGGCGCTGTACGGGCCGTACCAGAGGGCGTCCGGGACAGCGGCGTGCCAGGGGACCAGCAGCAGGTGCCAGAGCGCCACGGCGGCGGCCGCCGGCAGGAGCCCCGACCGCGCCGACCGCACCCGGGGGAGCGCGCCGTGCCGCACGGCCAGGCCGGTGACCACGCCGAGGACGAACTGCGGGGTCCGGGTCAGCGGTAGGTAGTCCAGCAGCCAGCCGCGCACCGTCGGGTCGGCGGGCAGCAGGGCGCCGGCCGCCCAGAGCACCGGGCCGAGCGCGGTGCACAGGGCCGCGAGCGGCAGCCAGGCGCGCCGGCGCGGGGCCAGCAGGCGCAGCAGCGGCGGGAACAGCAGATAGAACCAGGCCTCGGCGCCCAGCGACCAGGAGGCCGGGTTGCCGCCGTACACGGTGGGCAGCGCCCACGGGTGCACCAGCGCCAGCGACCAGAGCGCGGCCGCCACCGGAAGCACCGCGCCGATCGCCGCGTCCGTGTCCAGGGACAGCACGGTGGTCAGCAGGTGCAGCGGCCAGATCCGGGCGAAGCGGCGGCGGGCGAAGGTCAGGGCCCCGGCCGGGGCGGGCGAGGCCCCGTACGTCCAGGCCAGCACGAAGCCGGAGAGCACGAAGAAGAACGTCACGCCCGAACGGCCGTACCAGGCGAGCGGGCCGAGCACCGGAAGCGTGCCCACCTTGTGGGAGAGGTGGTAGAGCACCACCAGCAGGGCCGCCCAGAAGCGCAGCCCGGTGAGCGAGGGCAGGCGGGCGGGGCCGGTCGTGGGCATCGGCGCTCCGGGGGAGGGGGCGGGGCCGCGGGCAGAGCTGCGGCGCCCGGCTGAACGAGCGCGGCCGGGACGAGGTCACGCCTACGGCGGTCGAGGGGCCGGCCGTGTCCACCCGGCGGGCGCGTCCGGCGGCGGGCACCGGGGGCGCGTAGCCTGCTAGGGCCCGCGGCTCGGACCCGGCAGGGAATCCGGGGGCGGGCCCTGAGGACGCGGGTGCGAGGACGGTCCTCGGACGGACGGAGGGGTCGATGGCGGTCGAGGAGCAGCGGGCCGGGAGCCGGGTCAGCCGGCCGGAGAACCGGCTGGTCCGGCGCGGGTTCACCGACCCGGCGCGGGCGGTGCGGCTGCTGGAGGGCCCCGGGCTGGAGGGCCTGGCCGACGACCCGCTGCTGCTGGACGCGCTCGGCGCCACCGCCGACCCCGACCTCGCGCTGCTCGGCCTGGCCCGGCTGCTGGAGGCCGCCGACGAGGCCGACCGGCACACCCTGCGCGACACCCTCACCACCTCCAAGCCGCTGCGCGACCGGCTGCTCGGCGTGCTCGGCGTCTCCACCGCGCTCGGCGACCACCTGGCCCGGCACCCGCACGACTGGCACGTGCTGGTCACCTTCGAACTGCGCGACATGCACCCCGGCCCGGAGGACTTCCGCCGCGCCCTCGCCGAAGGCGTCCGGGACGACGCCCTCGGCCCCGCCAACGCGCTGCGCGTCGCCTACCGCCGCTGCCTGCTCGCCATCGCCGCCCGCGACCTCACCGGCACCACCGACCTCGCGCAGACCGCCGCCGAACTCGCCGACCTGGCCGGTGCCACCCTCCAGACCGCCCTGGACCTCGCCGCCGAGCAGGACCCGGAGGCCGCCGCGGCCTGCCGGCTCGCCGTGATCGGCATGGGCAAGTGCGGCGGCCGCGAGCTCAACTACGTCTCGGACGTGGACGTGGTCTTCGTCGCCGAGCCGCGCGAGGGCGTGGACGAGCCGGAGGCGATCAGGGCCGCGACCCGGCTGGCCGCCGCCCTCACCCGGCTGTGCGCGGACACCACCGGCGAGGGCACGATCTGGCCGGTGGACGCCAACCTGCGCCCCGAGGGGCGCAACGGCCCGCTGGTGCGCACCCTCGCCAGCCACCTCGCCTACTACCAGCGCTGGGCCAAGACCTGGGAGTTCCAGGCGCTGCTCAAGGCCCGCCCGGTCGCCGGGGACGCGGAACTCGGCGCCGCGTACGTCGAGGCGCTCGCCCCGATGGTCTGGCAGGCCGCCGCCCGGGAGAACTTCGTCGCCGACGTGCAGCAGATGCGCCGCCGGGTGGTCGACTCCATCCCGGCCACCGAGCTGGACCGCCAGCTCAAGCTCGGCCCGGGCGGGCTGCGCGACGTCGAGTTCTCCGTGCAGCTGCTCCAGCTGGTGCACGGCCGCACCGACCCGGCGCTGCGCAGCGGCAACACCCTGGAGGCGCTGGCCGCCCTCTCCCGGGGCGGGTACGTGGGCCGGGCGGACGCCGCCTCGCTGGACGCCGCGTACCGCTTCCTGCGCTCGCTGGAGCACCGCATCCAGCTGTACCGGCTGCGCCGCACCCACCTGATGCCCACCGCCGACGAGGACCTGCGCCGGCTGGCCCGCTCGCTGGCGGCGCTGATCAACGACGACACCCGCGCCGACCCGGTGGCCGCGCTGCAGCGCGAGTGGAAGCGGCACGCGATGGAGGTCCGGCGGCTGCACGAGAAGCTGTTCTACCGGCCGCTGCTGGACGCCGTCGCCGAACTGCCGCAGGGCGCCACCGGGCTGAGCCCGGACGCGGCCCGGGCCCGGCTGGAGGCGCTGGGCTACGCGGACCCGGCGGCCGCGCTGCGGCACCTCAGCGCGCTCGCCTCCGGGGTGAGCCGCAAGGCCGCCATCCAGCGGACCCTGCTGCCGGTGCTGCTCGGCTGGTTCGCCGAGTCCGCCGACCCGGACGCCGGGCTGCTCAACTTCCGCCAGGTCTCCGACGCGCTCGGCCGCACGCCCTGGTACCTGCGGCTGCTGCGGGACGAGAGCGCCGCCGCCGAGCAGCTGGCCCGGGTGCTGTCGGCCGGCCGGCTCGCCCCCGACCTGCTGCTGCGCGCCCCCGAGGCGGTGGCCATGCTGGGCGATCCGCGCGGCCTGGAGCCGCGCGGCCGGGCGGCGCTGCAGTCGGAGGTGCTGGCCGCCGTCGGCCGGGCCGGGTCCACCCACGCCGCGGTGGCCGCCGCCCGCTCGGTGCGCCGCCGGGAGCTGTTCCGCACCGCCGCGGCGGACGTGCTCGGGCGGCTCGGGGAGGACCCCGCCGAGGCGCTGGACACCGCGGGGGAGGCGCTCACCGCGCTCAACGCCGCCACCCTGGGCGGCGCGCTGCGCGCCTGCGTAGCCGGGTGGGAGGCCGAGCACGGGGACCTGCCGACCCGGATCTCGGTGATCGCGATGGGCCGCTTCGGCGGCCACGAACTGGGCTACGGCTCGGACGCGGACGTGCTCTTCGTCCACGAGCCGCTGCTCGGCTCGCTGGAGGAGGAGGCGGCCCGGGCCGCCCAGGCGGTCTGCCACGAGCTGCGCACCCAGCTGGGCGCGCCCTCCACCGAGCCGCCGCTGCTGGTCGACGCCGACCTGCGGCCGGAGGGCCGCAGCGGCCCGCTGGTGCGCACCCTGGCCTCGTACGCGGCCTACTACCGGCGCTGGTCGCACGCCTGGGAGAGCCAGGCGCTGCTGCGGGCCGAGCCGGTGGCCGGGGACGAGGAGCTGGGCGCGCGGTTCCGGCAGCTGATCGACCCGCTGCGCTACCCCGGCGGCGGGGTGCCGGAGCGGGACCTGGTGGAGATCCGCCGGATCAAGGCGCGGATCGAGGCCGAGCGGCTGCCGCGCGGGGCCGACCCGACCACCCACACCAAGATCGGCCGGGGCGGGCTGGCGGACGTCGAGTGGACGGTGCAGCTGCTGCAGCTCCGGCACGGGCACGAGCTGCCGGCCCTGCGCACCACCCGGACCAGGGCGGCACTGGCGGCCGCCGAGCGGGCCGGGCTGGTCGGGTCGGAGGACGCCGAGGTGCTGGACGCGGCCTGGGTGCTGGCCTCCCGGGTGCGGGCGGCGGTGATGCTGGTGCGCGGCCGGCCCGGGGACAGCTTCCCGGGGGAGGCCCGGGAGCTGGCCGGGGTGGCCCGCTACCTCGGGTACGGCTCCGGGCACAGCGGCGAGCTGCTGGACGACTACCGGCGGATCACCCGGCGGGCCCGGGTGGTGGTGGACCGGCTGTTCTACGGCTCCGGCTGACGGGCACGCGAAAGGGGCCCCGTGCGGGGCCCCTTCGACGTTCCGGGCGGCCGGCGTGGCGGGCCGGCGTGGCGGGCCGGCGCGGCGCCGCTAGCGGCGTGCGCTGCTGACCGCGGGCTCGCTCCACTGCTCGGGCACGGTGACCGGCTGCTCGGCCGCCGTCTCCCGGGCGGGCACCCTGGGCAGCTTGTAGACCCACTCGTGGTACAGCCAGCGGGCGGCGAGGAAGCCCACCGCCAGGCAGAGCTCGCCGCCGACGGCGTCCATCCAGAAGTGGTTGGCGGTGGAGACGATGACCACCAGGGTGGCGGCGGGGTACAGCAGGCCGAGCACCCGGACCCACGTCCGGCGGGCCAGGAAGAAGATCGCCAGGCCGCACCACATCGACCAGCCGATGTGCATCGAGGGCATGGCCGCGTACTGGTTGGAGACGTGCGCGGCGGGCCCGGAGGCCATCGAGCCCCAGGTGCCGTGGACCTTCACGGTGTCGATGAAGCCGCCGTCGGTCATCAGCCGGGGCGGGGCCAGCGGGAAGAAGTAGAAGCCGACCAGGGCGATCCCGGTGGTCACGAACAGCACGGTGCGGGCCGCGACGTAGCGCCCGGGGTGGCTGCGGTAGAGCCAGACCAGCACACCGATCGTGATCACGAAGTGCAGTGTCGCGTAGTAGTAGTTCATCCCGGTGATGAGCCACCCGACGCTGTCCACGGCGTGGTTGATCGAGCGCTCGACGGCGATGCCGAGGTGCTGCTCCAGGTCCCAGATCCAGCGCGTGTGCTTCTGGGCTATCGCTTCCTGTTCGGGAACCGCGTTGCGCACGATCGAGTAGATCCAGTAGCTGATCCCGATCAGCGCCAGTTCGAACCAGATCCGCGGTCTGGCCGGTGACCGGCGCTGGGCGCCGATGCGGCGGCGCAGGACGGCGGTACGGGACTGTGCGGCACGGGTGGCTCCATCGGGCAGGCGGCCGGGGAGGGCCTTCGCTGCTTCGGAACCGCCACCACTGGCCGCGTCGGCGCGCCCGGCGTCGCCTCGCTGGATCTCGGTCGGTTCCCCCATGGACGGCAAGTCTGCCAGACCGCTCGTAGCCGTCTGCTCATCCTCTGGAAGTGGATTCTTCACCGGCTGTCCCCCTTGAGGGCTAGGGGCCGGCTCCCACCGGGGTAGGGGGTGCTCTGGGGTTCGGTGCGTACCGGTGGGACGGACATGCGTCCCATTGTCACGCCCGTCGCTCCGAGGGAGTAATCGGGGTGGTCGGAGACGGTCGCCCACCTGGAAATTTCCCGGCACGAAACGGTTTCAGCATCTTGCTGAAACATATTGCAGGCCGCTAGCTTCCTGGGAAAATCGATCGCCCCTTCCCCTAAGGGAGCCCTCAGTGGCCGATGCCCCGCTCCGTCCCCGACGGAGCACCGCCCGACGAACCACCGGCCGCCGCAGACCGCCGGGCCGCACCGCCGTCCTGCTGGCCGCCGCACTGACCGCCGCCACCCTCGGCGGCGCCCCCGCGGCCCTCGCCGCCGCCCCGCCGGCCCCGCCCTCGGACGCCGCGCTGGCGGCCACCGCCGGGCGGCACGACCTCACCCGCGAACAGTTCTACTTCGTCCTGCCCGACCGCTTCGCCAACGGCGACGCCGCCAACGACGGCGGAGGCATCACCGGCGGGCGGCTGGAGAACGGCTTCGACCCCGCCGACAAGGGCTTCTACCACGGCGGCGACCTCGCCGGGCTGATCCAGCGGCTCGACTACATCCAGGACCTCGGCACCACCGCGATCTGGATGGCCCCGATCTTCAAGAACAAGCCCGTGCAGGGCAGCGGGGCCGACGCCTCGGCCGGGTACCACGGCTACTGGATCACCGACTTCACCCAGGTCGACCCGCACTTCGGCACCAACGAGCAGCTCAAGGAGCTGATAGCCAAGGCGCACGCCCGCGGCATCAAGGTCTTCTTCGACGTCATCACCAACCACACCGCCGACGTCGTCGACTACGCCGAGAAGCAGTACGGCTACCGCTCCGCCGGCGCCTACCCGACGCTCGACGCGGACGGGAACCCGGTGGACGAGACCGCCGTCGCCGACGCGGGAGCGCCCTGGCCGCGGACCACCAAGGACTCCTTCCCCTACACCCCGGTCTTCCGCACCCCGGCCGACGCCGGGGCCAAGACCCCGTCCTGGCTCAACGACCCGGCGCTCTACCACAACCGGGGCGACTCGACCTTCGTCGGCGAGTCCGCCACCGAGGGCGACTTCAGCGGCCTGGACGACCTCGACACCCAGAACCCCAAGGTGGTGAAGGGCTTCGAGAAGGTCTACCAGCAGTGGGTCAAGGACGCCGGCGTGGACGGCTTCCGGATCGACACCGTCAAGCACGTCAACATGGCCTTCTGGCAGCAGTGGGCGCCCGCGCTCAAGGACTTCGCCGCCAAGCAGGGCAACAAGAAGTTCTTCATGTTCGGCGAGGTCTACTCCGGGGACCCGGCGGTCACCTCGCCGTACGTCACCAAGGGCAGGCTCCAGGCCACCCTGGACTTCCCGTTCCAGGGCGCGGCCCGCTCCTACGTCTCCCAGGGCGGCTCGGCGCGCGGCCTCGCCGACGTCTACGGCCAGGACTACCGCTACACCGGCGCCGACACCGACGCGTACGAGCTGCCGACCTTCCTCGGCAACCACGACATGGGCCGCTTCGGCTCCTTCCTGCTCGCCGACAACCCGGGCGCCGACGACGCCACGCTGCTGAAGAAGGACCGGCTCGGCAACGAGCTGCAGTTCCTCACCCGCGGCCAGCCCGTCGTCTACTACGGCGACGAGCAGGGCTTCACCGGCGCGGGTGGCGACAAGGACGCCCGGCAGGACCTGTTCGCCTCGAAGACGGCCTCCTACAACGGTGACCGGGTGCTCGGCGGGCCCTCCGGCCCGGCCGACCGCTACGGGCAGGGCGGCGAGCTCTACCAGGGCATCGCCGGGCTGGCCCGGCTGCGCCGGGACAACCCGGCACTGGCCGACGGCGCCCAGGTCGAGCGGTACGCCGCCGACGGCGCGGGCGTGTACGCCTTCTCCCGGATCGACGCCGGGCAGCAGGTCGAGTACCTGGTCGCGGTCAACAACGCCGCCGAGGCGAAGACCGTCACCCTGGACACCTTCTCGGCGGGAACGGGCTTCGACCGGATCTACCCGTCCGCGGGGGACCGGATCACCAGCGGCGCCGACCGCAAGGCGACCGTCACCGTGCCGGCGCTGTCCTCCGTCGTGTTCAAGGCGGGCGCCCGGCTCGCGGCCGTCGGCCCGGCTCCGCAGCTCGCGGTGCAGCCGCCGGCGGACGGTTCGAGCGGACTCGTCACGGTCGGTGCGAAGGTCGACGGCGGTGGCTTCGACCGGGTGAGCTTCGCCGCCCAGATCGGCAACGGGCCCTGGCAGACCCTCGGCACGGCCGACAACGGCGTGTACAAGGTCACCCAGGACCTCGGCGCCGTCGCCCCCGGCACGGTGGTCCGCTACAAGGCCGTCGTGCGGGACTCCGGCGGCCACCTGCGCTCCGCCACCGCGAGCTTCACCACCGGCGCCCCCGCACCGAAGCCGGCGCCCACCGCGGGCTCCCGCCCGTACGCCGTCGTCCACTACAACCGGCCGGACGGCGACTACGACGGCTGGAACCTCTACGCCTGGGGCGACCTCGCCGACGGCGAGGCCACCCCGTGGCCGGCCGGGCACGCCTTCACCGGGCGGGACGCGTACGGCGCCTTCGCCTACGTGCGGCTGAAGCCCGGCGCCTCGGACGTCGGGTTCGTCGTGGAGAAGGACGGCGTCAAGGACGTCGACGCGGACCGGCACCTCGACGTCGGCAGCACCGGGGAGGTGTGGCTCAAGCAGGGCGACCCGGCGGTGCGCACCGCCGACCCCGGCCCGGGCAACACCCAGCCCGCGAACACCGCCGTCATCCACTACAACCGGGCCGACGGCGACTACGACGGCTGGGGACTGCACGACTGGACCGGCGCGGCCACCCCGACCGACTGGGGCAAGCCGCTGGCGCCGGTGCGCCGCGACGCCTTCGGCGCCGTCTTCGAGGTGCCGCTGGCCCCCGGGGCGACCAGCCTCAGCTACATCCTGCACAAGGGCAACGACAAGGACCTGCCCGCCGACCAGTCGCTGGACCTCGCCGTCAACGGCAAGGAGGTCTGGATCCTCGGCGGCCGCGAGGGCTACCTGCTGCCGCAGAACCCGGCCGCCTCCGCGCAGATCGACCTCGCCGGGGCCAAGGCGCAGTGGATCGACGCGAGGACCGTCGTCGTCCCGGCGAACTACGGCGCGGGCGACGAGGCCCTGGCCGGCGGCACCAGCGCCCAGCTGGTGTACGACCCGGCCGGCGGCATCAAGGCCGACAAGGGCGTGCTGACCAAGCCCGGCCAGTGGCTGCGGCTCACCCCGGTCAAGGGCGGGCCGACCGACGCCCAGAAGGCGAAGTACCCGCACCTGGCGGGCTACCGGGCCTTCACCGTGGACGGCCGGGACGCCGCCCGCGTCCCGGCCGCGCTGCGCGGCCAGCTGCTGTTCACCGAACACCTGCCCAACGGCGCCGTCCTGGCCGCCACCGGGGTGCAGATCCCGGGCGTGCTGGACGACCTGTACGCCGGGCGGACCGGCAAGGTGGACTTCGGACCGGCCCACTACAACGGCAAGGTGGCGCTGTCGCTGTGGGCGCCGACCGCGCAGGAGGTCTCCGTCCAGGTCTTCGACAGCGCCACCGGGGGCACCCCGAAGACGCTGCCGCTGAAGCTCGACGACGAGACCGGGGTGTGGGAAGTCGTCCGTGACAAGCGCGAGTTGGACGGCAAGTACTACCTGTACCAGGTGAAGGTCTGGGCGCCCTCGACCCAGCAGCCGGTGGTCAACACCGTCACCGACCCGTACTCGGTGGCGCTGTCCACCGACTCCGGGCGCAGCCTGGTCGCCGACCTCGACGCCAAGGAGCTCAAGCCCGCGGGCTGGGACGACCACGCCCGCCCGCAGGCCGTCCCGCCCGCGCAGCAGCAGATCCAGGAGCTGCACGTCCGGGACTTCTCGGTGGAGGACCCCACCGTCCCGGCCGCCGAGCGCGGCACCTACCTGGCGTTCACCGAGTCGAACTCGGCCGGCATGCGGCACCTGCGGGAGCTCGCCGATGCCGGGGTGACCACGATCCACCTGCTGCCGACCTTCGACATCGCCACCGTCCGGGAGAACCGGGCCGACCGGAAGCTGCCGGCCTGTGACCTCAAGTCCCTTCCCCCGGACGGCCCGAAGCAGCAGGAGTGCGTGGCGGCCGTCGCCGCCGACGACGCGTACAACTGGGGCTACGACCCGCTGCACTACAACGTGCCGGAGGGCTCCTACGCCACCGACCCCGGGGGGACGGCGCGCACCGTGCAGTTCCGGCGGATGGTGCAGGCGATGCACGCGGCCGGGCTGCGGGTGGTGCTCGACGTGGTCTACAACCACACCGCGGCCGCGGGCCAGGCCGAGCACTCGGTGCTGGACAAGGTGGTCCCCGGCTACTACCAGCGGCTCGACGCCGACGGCAAGGTGACGACGGACAGCTGCTGCGCCGACACCGCGCCCGAGCACGCCATGATGAACCGGCTGGTGGTCGACTCGGTGACGCTGTGGGCGCGCGAGTACAAGGTGGACGGCTTCCGCTTCGACCTGATGGGCCTGGACCCGAAGTCCACCATGCTGGACGTGCAGTCCGCGCTGCGGAGGATGACGCCGGACTCGGACGGCGTGGACGGGAAGAACGTCTTCCTGTACGGCGAGGGCTGGAACTTCGGTGCGGTCGCCGACAACGCCCGGTTCGAGCAGGCCACCCAGGCCAACATGGCCGGCACCGGCATCGCCACCTTCGACGACCGGATTCGGGACGCCGCCCGCGGCGGCAACTTCATGCTGAACTCCGCCCCGCAGCAGGGCTTCGCCTCGGGCCTGTACACCGACCCGAACGGCTCGGCCGCGAACGGCACCCCGGAGGAGCAGAAGGCCCGGCTGCTGCACGGGATGGACCAGCTGAAGGTCGGGCTGACCGGCAACCTGGCCGGCTACTCCTTCACCGACAGCTCCGGAAAGTCCGTCACCGGCGCCCAGGTCGACTACAACGGCGCCCCGACCGGGTACGCGGCGAAGCCCGGCGAGGCGGTGGAGTACGTGGACGCCCACGACAACACCGACCTCTTCGACGCCCTCGCGTACAAGCTGCCGACCGGCACCGCGCCCGCCGACCGGGCCCGGATGCAGGCGCTCGCGCTCTCGCTGACCGCGCTCACCCAGGGCGCGGGCTTCGCCCAGGCCGGCAGCGACCTGCTGCGCTCCAAGTCGCTCGACTCCAACTCCTACGACTCGGGGGACTGGTTCAACGCGATCCACTGGGACGCCGGCGACGGCAACGGCTGGGGCCGCGGCCTGCCGATGGCGAAGGACAACCAGGAGCAGTGGACGGCCGCGCGGTCCCTGCTGGCGAACCCGAAGCTGACGGTGGGCGCGGCCGACATCCGGGCGGCCTCGGCGCAGTACCAGGAGTTCCTGCGGATCAAGCGGTCTTCGCCGCTGTTCTCGCTGCCGAGCCTGGCCGCCGTCCAGCAGCGGCTCTCCTACCCGCTCTCCGGCACTGCCGGTGAGACGCCCGGGGTGATCACCCTGCACCTGGACGGCACCGGGCTGCCGGGGGCGGAGAAGGGCATCACGGTGGTCTTCAACGCCACCCCCGCGGCGCAGGCGCAGACCGTGCCGGCCCTGCGGGGCACCGGCCAGGCGCTGCACCCCGTCCAGGCGGGCGGGGCGGACCGGGTGGTGCAGCGGTCCGGCTTCGACGCCGCGACCGGCACCTTCACCGTGCCGGGCCGCACCGTGGCGGTGTTCGTCCAACACTGATTCGTACACTGCGACAACTCCCGGGCTCCGTACCACTGTTCAGGTGGTGCGGAGCCCGGCTCCGGTTCGGGGACGGCAAGGTTCCGTTCCGGACGCACAATGGCCGGAAACCGTTGATGGCACGGCCGGAACTGTGATGTGCCGGGTCTGCCTGGCGCTGGCGGCCGCTCTCCGCGGGGGAAAGCGGCCCTGAGTGCTGGTCATCGACCGTCGGCAGTGATCGAACTTTGTCCGGGGCATGAAAACCGTGTTCACGAGTTCGTCGCGGGGTAACACAACTGACGAACCGTCCTGCATACGGTTTCGGTAATGAATCGGCCAATCCGTGGCATGCATCTGTCATTAACCGCTCGGTAGCTGCCACGATTCCCCCGGCTGTAGACGAGGGGGCCCCACCCCCCGGTGCAGCTGTTCCAGTTCAGGTGCAGCGCGTCCCGACCCTGCAAACGAGTTGTGAGCAACGCATCCGCACTCCCGTCGCACCCGGCGGGGGCCCCCACTGCGCCGCAACCGCGGCCCAGGTTTCTCTCCACCGTGCGCGACCCGGCGCCGGTCGGAAAAGGAGTCCGCATGTCCCGTTACGCTCACGCCCGGAAGGCGGCGGTTGTCATGGCCGCCTCCACCGCGCTGCTGGTCACCGGCATACCGGTGATCGCCCAGGCGGCCACGCCGGACGCGCCGGCCGCCGTCGCGGCCCAGCAGGCGAGCCGCGCCCAGCTGATCTCCGTCGCGAACCAGCAGACCGCCTCCCTCGCCCAGACCCTGGGCCTGAGCGGCACCGAGAAGCTGGTCACCAGGGACGTCATCCAGGACGCGGACGGCACCCGCCACCTGCGGTACGAGCGCACCCTCGACGGACTGCCCGTCCTGGGTGGGGACCTGGTGGTGCACCAGGCGCCCACCGGTGCGACCAAGAGCGTTGACCGGGCCAGCACCGCCTCGCTGAGCGGTGTGAGCACCACGCCGAAGCTGGCCGCGCCGGCCGCGCAGAGCGCCGCGCTCGCCGCCGAGTCGGGCACCGCGGTCGACACCGCGCCGCGCCTGGTGGTCTGGGCCGGGGACAACAGCCCCCGGCTGGCCTGGGAGACCGTCGTCTCCTCCACCAAGTCGGACGGCACCCCGAGCAAGATGCACGTCGTCACCGACGCCACCAGCGGCCAGGTCATCCAGCAGTGGGACGGCATCGAGACCGGCTCCGGCAAGGGCGTCTTCGTCGGCAACGTCACCATCGGCACGACCCAGTCGGGCTCGACGTTCCAGATGAAGGACACCACCCGCGGTGGGATGTACACCACCAACCTGAACCACGGGTCCTCGGGCACCGGCACGCTGTACAGCAAGGCGACCGACACCTGGGGCGACGGCACCGTCAACAACGGCGAGTCCGCCGCGGTCGACGCCCACTTCGGTGTCGCGGCCACCTGGGACTACTACAAGAACACCTTCGGCCGCAACGGCATCCGCAACGACGGTGTCGGCGCCTACAGCCGCGTCCACTACGGCAACAACTACGTGAACGCGTTCTGGGACGACTCCTGCTTCTGCATGACGTACGGCGACGGCAGCAACAACACCGCGCCGCTCACCGAGCTGGACGTCGCGGGCCACGAGATGAGCCACGGCGTCACCGCGGCCACCGCCAACCTGACCTACTCGGGCGAGTCCGGCGGCCTCAACGAGGCCACCTCGGACATCTTCGGCACCATGGTCGAGTTCTCCGCCAACATCCCCACCGACAACCCCGATTACCTGATCGGTGAGTTGATCAACATCAACGGCGACGGCACCCCGCTGCGCTACATGGACAAGCCGTCCAAGGACGGTGCCTCGGCCGACTACTGGTCCTCCACCGTCGGCAACAAGGACGTCCACTACTCCTCCGGCGTCGCCAACCACTTCTTCTACCTGCTGTCCGAGGGCAGCGGCGCGAAGGTCATCAACGGCGTCAGCTACGACTCGCCGACCCAGGGCAACATCACGGTCACGGGCATCGGCCGGGACAAGGCCGCGGCCGTCTGGTACCGCGCGCTGACCACCTACATGACCTCCAGCACCAACTACGCCGCGGCGCGCATCGCGACGGAGAAGGCGGCCACCGACCTGTACGGCGCCGGCAGCGCCGAGCTGACCGCGGTCAGCACCGCCTGGGCGGGCGTCAACGTCGGCACCGCGCCCAGCGGCGGCGTCACCGTCACCAACCCGGGCAACCAGTCCACCGCCGTCGGCGGTGCGGTGAACCTCCAGGTCAGCGCCACCGGCGGCACCGCCCCGCTGACCTACACCGCGACCGGCCTGCCCACCGGCCTGTCGATCTCCTCCTCCGGCGCGATCACCGGTACCGCCTCCACCGCGGGCACCTACAACGTGACCGTCACGGCGAAGGACTCGGCCGGCAAGACCGGCAGCACCAGCTTCACCTGGACCGTCTCCACCGGTGGCGGCAGCTGCACCCCGGCGCAGCTGCTGGGCAACGCGGGCTTCGAGACCGGCACCGCCACCCCGTGGACGGCGTCCAGCGGCGTGGTGGACAACAGCTCTTCGCAGGCGGCCCACGGCGGCTCCTGGAAGGCGTGGATGAACGGCTACGGCTCGACCCACTCGGACTCGCTGTCGCAGACGGTGAGCATCCCGTCGGGCTGCAAGGCGACGCTGAGCTTCTGGCTGCACATCGACACCGCCGAGTCGGGCAGCACCGCGTACGACAAGCTGACCGTGTCGGTCAACGGCACCGCGCTGAAGACCTACTCCAACGTGGACGCCGCGGCCGGCTACCAGCAGCGCACCTTCGACCTGTCGGCCTACGCGGGCCAGACGGTCACCGTGAAGTTCGCCGGGACCGAGGACGCCTCGCTCCAGACCAGCTTCGTGATCGACGACACCTCCGTCCAGACCGGCTGAGCCCGGGCCGGCTCCTGAAGGGCCGGTGAACCAGGACAGGTGAGGGGCCCGGCGGCTACGGCCGCCGGGCCCTTGTCGTGCCGTCCGGGGTTCCGTCCGAGGTCTTGACGGCCCTCGCGGGCGCCTCTAGGTTCGGCGCTGCAAGTTTCGGCAAGTTGCAGAAACTTCCTGCAGGCTTCACCTCCGGCTGCCCCACCCCAGCCACCCCCTCAGGAGACGACGTGGTCACCACCGCCCCCACCCTCCCCCGGCCCTCGGCCGGGAGGACCCCCAGGCGCGCCCGCGCGGCCGGTGCGCTCGCCGCCTCGGCGGCGCTCGCGCTCTCGCTCGGCACCTCCCTGGGCGCCCCCGCCGCCCAGGCCGCCCCGCCGGCCAACAACGGCAAGGACGTCACCGCCACCCTCTTCGAGTGGCGCTTCGACTCCGTCGCCCAGGCCTGCACCTCCACCCTCGGCCCCAAGGGCTACGGCTTCGTCGAGGTCTCCCCGCCGCAGGAGCACATCCAGGGCGCGCAGTGGTGGACCTCCTACCAGCCGGTCAGCTACCGGATCGCCGGACGGCTCGGCGACCGCACGTCCTTCAAGAACATGGTCGCCGCCTGCCACGCGGCCGGCGTCAAGGTGATCGCCGACACGGTGGTCAACCACATGTCGGCGGGCTCCGGCACCGGCACCGGCGGTACCGCGTACACCAAGTACACCTACCCCGGCACGTACCAGGACCAGGACTTCCACACCTGCCGCCAGCCGATCACCAACTACCAGGACCGCGGCAACGTCCAGAACTGCGAGCTGGAGAACCTCTCCGACCTGAACACCGGCAGCGCGTACGTCCAGACCACCATCGCGCACTACCTGGACGACCTCGCCTCGCTCGGCGTCGACGGCTACCGGATCGACGCCGCCAAGCACATCGCCGCCGCCGACCTCGCGGCGATCAAGGCCCGGATGGCCAACCCGGCGGCCTACTGGGTCCAGGAGGTCATCTACGGCGCCGGCGAGCCGGTCCAGCCCACCGAGTACACCGGCACCGGCGACGTGGACGAGTTCCGGGTCGGCACGGACCTCAAGCGGATGTTCACCACCGACAAGCTCGCCAACCTCAGCGGCTGGGGCGCCTCCTGGGGCTACCTGCCGAGCGGTCAGGCGCGCGCCTTCGTCGACAACTGGGACACCGAGCGCAACGGATCCACCCTCAACTACACCTACGGCAACACCTACACGCTCGCCAACGTCTTCCTGCTGGCCTCGCCGTACGGCGCCCCCGACATCCACTCCGGCTACACCTTCGCCAACAAGGACGACGGCCCGCCGAACGGCGGCACCGTCAACGCCTGCTACCAGGACGGCTGGAACTGCACCCACGCCTGGCGGCAGGTCGCCAACATGGTCGGCTTCCGCAACGCGGTGGCGGGCACCGGAGTGACCGACTGGTGGTCCAACGGCGGCAACGCGATCGCCTTCGGACGCGGCAACAAGGGCTACGTCGCGATCAACCACGAGGGCGGCGCGATCACCCGGACCTTCCAGACCGGGCTGCCGGCCGGCACCTACTGCGACGTCCAGCACGGCGACCCGCAGTCCGGCGGCGGCTGCACCGGCCCGACGTACCAGGTGGGCGCCAACGGGCAGTTCACCGCGACGGTCGGTGCCGGCGACGCGGTCGCGCTGTACGTCCAGTCCGGCGCGAGCGTCTCCGGCGCCTCCTTCAACGTCAACGCGACCACCTCGGTCGGGCAGAACGTCTACGTGGTCGGCGACGCCGCGGCGCTCGGCGCCTGGGACCCGGCGAAGGCCCTGCCGCTCTCCTCGGCGGGCTACCCGGTCTGGTCGCTGGCGCTGTCGCTGCCGGCCGGCACGTCCTTCCAGTACAAGTACGTCCGCAAGGACGCGAGCGGCGCGGTCACCTGGGAGTCCGGCGCCAACCGGACGGCGACGGTGCCCTCGGGCGGGACCGTCGCGCTGAACGACACCTGGCGGCCGTGAGCCGCGGGTCCCGGTCCGCCCCGGATCCCCGTCGGCCCGCTCCGGCGGGGATCCCCCGCGAGGGCGGCCGGGAGGCGGGCGGCGCGGCCGTCCGTCACCCCCGCCCGATGTACGGCATGGCCGTCGCCAACACGGTGGCGAACTGCACATTGGCCTCCAACGGCAGCCCGGCCATGTGCCGCACGGTGCGCGCCACGTCGGCCACGTCCATGGTCGGCTCGGGGGCGATCCGGCCGTCCGCCTGACGCACGCCCGCGCCCATCGCCGACGTCATGTCGGTCGCCGCGTTGCCGATGTCGATCTGCCCGCAGGCGATCCGGTACGGGCGGCCGTCCAGCGACAGCGACTTGGTCAGGCCGGTGACGGCGTGCTTGGTCGCGGTGTAGGCGATCGAGTGCGGGCGCGGGACGTGCGCGGAGATCGAACCGTTGTTGATGATCCGGCCGCCCTGCGGGTCCTGCGCCTTCATCTGCCGGAACGCGGCCCGGGCGCAGAGGAAGGCGCCGGTCAGGTTGAGGTCGACGACGGCCCGCCAGTCCTCGACCGACAGCTCCTCCAGCGGGACGGCCGGGCCGAAGACGCCGGCGTTGTTGAACAGCAGGTCCACCCGGCCGTGACGCCCGGCGGCCGCGGCGAACAGCGCGTCCACCGCCTCCGGGTCGGTGACGTCGGCCGGCACCACGTCGGCCGGGGCGGCGCAGAGCCGGGCGGTCTCCCGCAGCGGTCCGGGCCGCCGGCCGGCCAGCACCGTCCGCCAGCCGTCCGCGGCCAGTTCGACCGCCACGGCGCGGCCGACGCCGCTCCCGGCTCCGGTGACGACGGCGATCCGCTGGTTCATGGCACCCTCCTCGATGACTGTTCCCGGTCGGCCCTGGGCGTGCCCTGGAGATCGTCGCGGACCGGCGACCCGCCGTCACTGGTCAAAGCCACCGAAATCGGGACGGCTCGGCGAGAGCCCGGCGGTCACCCCCGCCATCCGACCCCCGCCGACCGGGGGGAGTGGTGAAGGCCTTGACCTGATCGCGAACAAACATTGGATTTCCGGTGGCCACCGCGCAACCGGGCCACCCGGGCCCACGTCATAAGATCGCAGGAAGGCGCACCCCCGCGAGGGGCGGCGCGCCATCGCTCCGGGGGACGCGCCAGCGCTGTGCCCCCGGTCTGTCCGGCCCCACCGGGGGGCCGCCGCCCGGTCAGACGGACCGGGCGCGACATCGGTCGGAGAGTCCTCACCGTGCTTAGGCAGTCGTCCCGTTCCCGCGCCGTCCTGTCCGGCGCCGCCGTGCTCGCCCTGGCCGCCTCGCTCGCGGCCTGCGGGAGTTCCGGCGGTGGGAAGGGGGACAGTGCCAAGAACGCCACCCCGGCCGGCGGCAGCAGCTCGGCGGGCAGCCCGAGCGCCGGCGGCACCAGCCCGGCCGCGACCGGCACCGCCACCGCGGCCTCCTCCGGCAAGGTGCTGATGCCCACCGGGCCCGCCGCCGCCCTCAACAAGGTCCGGGACACCGGCGCCGGCCCGATCATGATGACCAAGGTGACCGGCGCCAAGTCCGGCGTCACCGGCCAGGTCTGGGTCTGGCTGCCGCCCGAGTACAACGACCCCAAGTTCGCCAAGACCGGCTTCCCGGTGCTGACCCTGTTCGCGGGCGGCCAGAGCAACGGCTACAACACCTGGACCGACAACCAGCTGCCGATCCAGGAGGAGAACGAGCGGCTGGTCAAGGAGGGCAAGTCCCACCCGTTCATCATGATCATGCCGGTGCAGAACTTCAACAGCGACGAGAAGAACGCGCTGGACTGCTCCGACATCCCGGGCCAGCCCAAGATGGCCACCTGGATGGCCGAGGACCTCCCGGACTTCGTCCGCGCCAACTTCCGCACCGTGAAGGGCCGCGACGGCTGGGGCGTGATGGGGGCCTCCACCGGCGGCTTCTGCAGTGCCAAGCTCGCCCTCCAGTACCCGCAGGTCTACAAGGCCGCGGTGCCGATCGACGGCTACTTCATCCCGGACTCGGGGCTGTGGAAGGGCCACGACGCGGAGCGGGCCGCCAACAACCCGGACGTGCTGGTCGCCCAGGGCAAGGCCGACGTGAGCATGCTGGTGACCGCGGGCGGCGCCAACCCGTACGAGACCAAGGTGGTCAAGACCTGGGTGGACAAGGCGGTCCCGCCGGTGACCCTCCAGTACCACGAGCAGCCCGGTGGCAAGCACCTGACCTCGGACTTCAAGAAGATGATCCCGGACACCCTGGTGTGGCTCTCCGCCCACCTGGCGGGGCCGGCGGCCGACTGAGGGCCCGCTCTTCGGCTGCCCGCGCTGCCCGCACGGCCCGCACGGCCCGCCTGTGCCGCTCGGACTGCTCGGACTGCCGCACTGCCGCACTGCTCTCACCCGTACCGCCGGTGCCGGGACGCGTTCGCGCTCCCGACGCCGGCGGTCCTGCTTTCCGGCGGCGCCGAGCAGGTTGCGCCGCCCGTCCGCAGGCCCGTGACCTGCGCGTCAATCGGACATTGATTCGCTTCTGATCGACTGCGAGCACCTTGGCTGGGGCGGTCCTCCACCGGCCGCCACCACCCGCCGTGCCCCAAGCCGTGAAGAGAGTGCCATGCCGATCCACCTGGTGCCCCAGCCCGTCCCCACCGTGCCCGCGCAGGGCGAGTCCGGAGCCGCCTCGCTGGGCGCGGACGCGTACGGACGGGCCGCGGCCGACGAGCCGGCCGTCCTGCGGTTCTCCGGGCTCCGCCTGGTGCACGCCGCGCTGCGCCGGGACCTCGCCCGGCTGCCCAACGCGCTGCGGCTGCTCCAGCCCGACGAGGACGACAAGGGCGAGGCCCTGCTGCGGCACTGGAACTTCATCACCGCGATGCTCACCTGCCACCACGAGCAGCAGGACACCCGGCTGTGGCCGATCGTGCGCCGCTTCGCGCCCGAGCTGCGGCTGCTGCTCAACTGGCTGGAGGACGACCACCACAACCTGGACCACTCCTTCACCCGGGTCACCACGCTGGTGCGGATCGCCAGCCGGGACACCGGCAGCGCCTGGCCGGTCGCGTACGCGATGGAGGACCTCGCGGCCCGGCTGGAGACCCACCTGCGGATCGAGGAGCGGCAGTTGCTGCCCCGGATGGAGCGGGTGATCGCCGACGGCTCCCGGCTCGGCGGGCTGGGCGAGCTGCTGGACCTGCTGCGCCTGGCCGACGGCCCCGGCACGGCGGACGCGCTGGCCTGGCTCCTGGAGGGCGTGGAGCCCGAACTGGTCGAGCGGCTGCTGGCCGAGTGCGACGACGACGTGGCCCGCAACTGGCCGCACTGGCACGCGACCTACCAGCGTTGCACCTCGCCGCTGTGGGGCCCGCCGGACGCTCCGGCCGCCGGCGCCGGCGCCGGCCTCGGCCTCGACGGACTGGGGCGCATCGCGGACTGACTCCGGGGCTCTTCGCGGGCCCTTGATCTACGCGCGTGGCATGAGCCGGAGGCAGGGGACCGCGGCATATGCCGAGCCGGTCCCCAGTGCGGGGGAGATCTCAACTCCCCATGCCCCCTAGGGGATTCGACCCATCGCTCTCGGGGTCGGGCCGCCCCGGCCGCTCCGGGCCGCACCAGGGAAGGCGTCACGCCGACGGCTGATGGCGGGCCGTGCCCGCCGCACTACCGTCGACCGCATGACCACAGCGCGCAGCACACCCGGCCCGCACCGCACCCGCCCCGGGACCCGCCTCCGACGCGGCCCCGCGTTCCTCGTCGCCGGCGCCGTCCTGGTGCTCGGCGCCGGACTGACCGCCTGCGAGGGCGGCGTGGCCCTCTGCCTGGACGACCGCAAGTGCACCGTCGGCATCAAGACCGACAAGGCCGACGGCACCAAGACCGTCAAGGTCTTCGGCGGCGACAACCCGATGAGGATGACCGTCGGCCACATCGGCGACAACTCGGCCGAGGTGACCGTCGGTGACGACAGGAAGACCGCCACCAAGGACTCCGAGACCTCCGTCGGCGGCGTCAGGATCACCCTGCGCAAGACCAACAAGGACGACCACTACGCCGAAGTGCACATCGAGCGGGACTGACCGCCCCGGGCACGACGAAGCGCTCCCCGGGCACGACGAAGCGCTCCCCGGCCACGACGAAGCGCCCGGCCACGACGAAGCGCTCCCCGGCGCCTACCCCGGCAGGCGGTTGAGCCACTCCATCGGGGCGACCCGGATCGCCGTGTGCGGCGAGCCGTCCCATTCCGCCGGAAGCCCGACCGCCTCCAGTGCGGCGACCACCGCCCGCCCGACCTCCACCGTCCGGCGCTCCGACACCTCGGCCGTCTCCTCCCCGGCGCGGAACCCGCCGTAGCGCAGCATCAGCCCCCGCCCGGCGGCCGCCGCCTCGGTGTCCTGCTGATGGAAGAAGACGAAGCCGACCGAGTCCGTCCCGGCCTCGCCGCCGATCTCCGCGTAGCCGCAGCCCGCGCAGCAGGTGAAGTCCATCGCCGCGACGATGCCCCGGTCCTCCAGCGCGTCGAAGGCGTCCGCCAGCCGGTCCACGTCGGTGGTCTCCGGCCAGGCCGCCTGCTCGGCCAGTCGCTCGGTCCACAGCGGGGCGAGGATCCGCTCCGCCTCCTCCTGCGTCAGCCCCCGGTCGTCGAGGTGCTCGACCAGGGACTCGGCCATCTCGTCCGGCTCCTGGAAGCCGCACCGGATCAACTCGCGGGCCCGCTCCTGGGCTTCGCGCAGCACGTCGGGGGTGGGAACCGTCTCCTCGGTCATGCCCGCATCCTCGCACCCGCCGCCGACAACGCCCGGGCCTCCGGTGCGACGCCCGGGCCTCCGGTGCGACGCCCGGGCCTCCGGTGCGACGCCCGGGCCTCCGGCGCCGCCGTCCCGATACCGCCCTGCTACCGTCCGCCGGTGACTTCTCTGCTGCAACCACCGCTGATCGCCCGGCTGCTGGCCGCCGAGCGCATCCTGATCGCCGGAGCCGGCGGCGGCTTCGACGTGTACGCGGGGCTGCCGATCGCCCTCGCCCTGCGGGCCGCGGGCAAGGAGGTGCACCTGGCCAACCTCTCCTTCACCCACCTCTACGGCCTGCCCCTCGACGTCTGGGCGGAGCCCGACGTGGCCCGGATCGGGCCGGACACCGCCGCCCCCGAGGGCTACTTCCCGGAGCGCACCCTGGCCCGCTGGCTGAACCGGCACCGCATGCCCGACACCGTGTGGGCCTTCCCGACGGTGGGCGTGCAGCCGCTGCGCGAGGCCTACCGCGCGCTGGTCGCCCGCCTGGGCGTGGACGCGATCCTGCTGGTCGACGGCGGCACCGACATCCTGATGCGCGGCGACGAGGCCGGACTCGGCACCCCCGAGGAGGACATGGCGAGCCTGGGCGCGGTGGCCGGCCTGTCCGAGGTGCCCGAGCGGCTGGTCGCCTGCCTCGGCTTCGGTATCGACGCCTACCACGGCGTCAACCACTCCCTGGTGCTGGAGAACCTCGCCGCGATCGACCGGGCCGGCGGCTACCTCGGCGCCTTCTCCATCCCGCGCGACAGCCGGGAGGGCGTGCTCTACCTGGACGCCGTCGAGCACGCCAGGGCCGCCTTCCCGGACCACCCCAGCATCGTCAACGGCTCGGTGGCGGCGGCGCTGCGCGGCGAGTTCGGCGACGTCCGCTTCACCGAGCGCACCAAGGACGAGCAGCTCTTCGTCAATCCGCTGATGACGCTCTACTTCGGCGTCACGGTCGAGACGCTGGCCGCCGGGAACCGGTACCTGGACCGGCTGGAGCACACCGTGCTGACCCGCCAGATCGCCACCGTGATCGCCGAGTTCCAGGACGAGCTGCCCCGCCGGCGGCCGCCCCGGCAGTTCCCGCACTGATCCGGAGCGCGGGCGCGGAACGCCGATCAGAACGCGGCGAGCCGGAACTCCAGGTTCCCGAACCGCACCTGGTCGCCCGGGCCGACCCGTACGCCGCCCGCTATCCGGCGCCCGTTCACATGGGTGCCGTTGGTCGAGCCGAGGTCGTACAGCACCCAGCCGCCCTGCTCGTGCCGCAGTTCGGCGTGGCGCCGGGACACCGAGGCGTCGTGCAGCCGCAGTCCCGAACCGGGGATCCGGCCGATCGTCAACTGCCCGGCCCCGGCCAGCGGCAGGCTCAGCCCCGGCAGCCGCTCGGTGCGCCAGGCCCGGCCCAGCCGGTCGCCGAAGGCGGACGCCCGCCCGACCGTGCGCAGCACGAAGCGCTCGACCGGCCCGCCGGTGGGCAGCCCGGCCACCGCCGCGTCCAACTCGCCGCGGCTGGTGGCCTGCAGGACGATGTCCATCCGGCCGAGGAAGGTGTCGTGCGAGAGCCGCCCGCTGCCCGCGCCGTCCCGCAGCACCCCGAGCGCCTGGTCCCGCTCGGCGTCGGAGGGTCGGACCGCGCCGGTCGGACCGGCCGCGCCGGTGGGGAGCTCAGGAGTCGTCATGGCCAAATTGTCGGCGCGGCCGACTCGGGCTGTCCAGATCACGCCGTGCACGGGCGCGGGGTTCGTACGTCACGGCAGTCCAGACGCCCTTTCCGGCCGGGCGGTTCCGCGTGTTCCGGGCCGCCCGGGCGGGGTGCTCCGGCCGTGCCGCCCGGCCCGTTCCGGGGCGCCGTACGGGCCGTCAGGCCTTGCGGGCGGCGGCCAGGATCTTCTCCGTGGTGTGCAGGAACCGGGAGGTGACCGTGCCCCGGTAGGCCCTGCCGAACATGTCCTTGGTGACCCACTTGCCGTCCCGGAGGTGGATCACCACGTACGCGGCCCCCGGGTCGGCACCGAGCACCTCGACGTCGCCCTTCGGCGAGCGGTATGGGAAGGTGAATTCGCCCGGCAGCGGCTCGGAGAGGAAGGCGACGACCAGCCGGACGTCCGGCGTCACCTCGACGCCCCGGAAGGGCTCGGCGGCGAGCAGGCCGGCCACCTCGTCCACCGTCCGCAGCAGCGCCGGCACCGGGTACCCGAGCGCCTGCTCCAGGTGCTCCTCGATCCGCGCGGTCAGCGCCGCGCGGTCCGGCTCGTCGGTGGTGAAGAAGACGTTGCCGCTCTGGATGTAGGAGCGGACGTTCCCCAGGCCGAGCTCGGTGAACAGCGCCCGCAGCGGCTCCATCCGCACCGTCCGGCCGCCGACGTTGACGGCCCGCAGGAAGGCGATGTACGTGGTCGTGGTGGTCACCCGGTCAGTGTGGCACCGGCCACTGACAGCGGCCCGGCGCCCCTGCTCCGCGGGACCGCCCCGCCCGGCCGCCCGCCTTCGCGTCCGCCGTCCTGCCCCGCCCGCTTTCGCGTCCCGGCCCCCGCCCGTCCGGTCGTCCGCGCACGGCGGCCGTCGGTGCCGGGTGCCAGACTGGCGCCATGGCTACCTGGCAGGATTTCGAGCACGAGGCCCCCGATCTGGCGCCCCTGGTCCGGGCCCGGTTCGAGGCGAACAAGCACCACGTCATGGCGACGCTGCGCAAGGACGGATCGCCCCGGGTGAGCGGCACGGAGGTCGAGTTCGTCGGCGCCGACCTGTGGATCGGGTCGATGTACGGCGCGGTCAAGGCGCGTGACCTCCAGCGCGACGCCCGCTTCGCACTGCACGCGCACCCGGGGGACGAGACCATGGCCGGCGGGGACTCCAAGGTCTCCGGCAGGGCGGTGGAGGTCACCGACGAGACCGAACTCGCCGCCTTCGCCGCCGATCTGCCCGAGGCGCCGCCCGGCCCGTTCCACGCGTTCCGGCTGGAGCTCGACCAGGTGGTGCACACCTCCGTGGAGGGCGACCACCTGCTCGTGCACAACTGGCACCCGGGTCGGCCGGTGGAGCGGATCCAGGTCCACTGACCGGCCGATCCGGCCGCAAGGCCCCTACGGCAGGACGGACTTGAGGGCCTCGGGGGTGCGGGCCACGACGGCGTGCCCGTCGTCCGCGGTGATGATCGGGCGCTGGATCAGGATCGGGTGCTCGGCCATCGCCGCGATCCAGCGGTCGCGCTCACCCGCCTCCCGGGGCCAGCCCTTCATCCCCAGGTCCTTCGCGACCTGCTCGTCGGTGCGGGTGATGTCCCACGGCTCCAGGCCCAGACGCTCCAGCACCTGTACCAGCTCGGCCGCGGTGGGCGGCTGCTCCAGGTAGCGCCGCACGGTGTACTCGACTCCGGCGCCGTCCAGCTCGCCGAGTGCGGCCCGGCACTTGCCGCACCGCGGGTTGATCCAGATCTCCATGCCGGTCACCCTACCGAGCCGTCCGCGCCCGCCCCGCCCCGCCGCGCGCATCGGCCCGCCCCGCCCCGCCGCGCGATTCCGGTGGGTACGGGAACTCCGCCGCGCCCGACGGCGGTTGACCGGACAGGAAGCGTGATCTCGGGAGGGGAGCACCGGATGGACGGCGCGGCGATCATCGAACAGCTGATGACCACGGAGGTCAGGACCGATCCGTACCCGCTGTACGCCAGGGCCCGCGAGCTGGGCCCGGTGGTCCCGGCCGGGGACGGCATGTTCGTGGTGAGCGGCTACGCGGCGGTCAACAAGGTGCTGCGCACGCCCGCCTTCGGGGTGGCGACCGCCGAGATGATGGCCGGACTGGCCCCCGAGTACGCCGTGCACTCCTCGCTGGCCCTGTTCGGCCGCTCGATCCTCCAGCGCAACGCCCCCGACCAGCCCCGGGTCCGCTCGCTGATCGCCTCGGTGTTCACCGCCCGCCGGGTCGCCGCGCTGCGCCCGGCCGTGGAGACGGCGGTCGACCGGCTGCTGGACGGCATGGCCGAGCAGGGCGCCGACGGCTCGCCGGTGGACTTCATGGACGCCTTCGCCTTCCGGCTGCCGGTCGGGGTGATCTGCGAGCTGCTCGGCGTCCCCGAACAGGACCGCTACCGCTTCCGCGACCTCGCCTCCGACCTGACCGTCGCGCTGGAGATCATCCAGGACCTGGACGAGCTGGCCGCCGCCGACGAGGCCGCCGACGAGCTGGCCCGCTACTTCACCGAGCTGGCCGCCGAGCGACTGGCCCGGCCGCAGGACGACCTGGTCACCGACCTGGCCCGGATCGCCGCCGCGGACGACGAGCGGCTCTCCGCCGAGGAGCTGCTGGCCAACCTGGTGCTGCTGCTGGTGGCCGGCTTCGAGACCACCACCAACCTGCTCGGCAACGGCCTGGCCCTGCTGTTCCGCCACCCCGAGGCGGCCGCCGGGCTGCGCAGCGGCGCGATCACCCCGGCCGGGTTCACCGACGAGGTGCTGCGCTTCGACTCCCCGGTGCAGGCCACCGGCCGGGTCGCGCTGGAGAAGGGCCTGAGTGTCGAGGGCCTGCCGATCCCGCCCGGCCACGCGGTGACCCTGCTGATCGGCTCGGCCAACCACGACCCCGCCCGGTACGAGCACCCCGAGGTGTTCGACCCGACCCGGACCGACAGCCAGCCGCTCAGCTTCGGCGGCGGCACCCACTTCTGCCTGGGTTCCCAGCTGGCCCGGCTGGAGGCCGAGGTCGCGGTGCCCGCCCTGCTCGACCGGTTCCCCCGGCTCGCCCCGGGCGGCGTCCCGACCCGGCGCGACCGCCTGGTGCTGCGCGGCTACGAGACCCTGCCGGTGACCGTCCGGTGACCGTCGGGTGACGCGCGGTCCCCGGGGCCGGGGATTTGGCTCCTCCGGCCCCGGGGACCGGGACGTTCGGCCGTTCGTGGCTGGGCCGTTCGTGGGAGAGCATGGAGGGACGAAAGCGGCCAATCCGGACCGATCACCCGGAACGGCCACCTGCCAGGAGGTCCCACCGTGCGCACAGCACCCCGCCCGCCGCGCCCCGCGGCGCTGGAGCCCAGGGTTCCGCGCTGGGTGCCCTGGCTGCCGGTGCTCCTGCTGGTGCTGGACCTGGTCGCCGAGGCCGTCGTCCCGGACGCCGTCGCCGCCGGCTTCCTGCTCACCGCACTGCCCGTGGTGGCCGCCTTCAGCTACGGCCCGGTGCTGACCGCCGTCACGACGGCCGGCTCCCTGGCGCTCCAGCTCGGCCTGGCGCTGCGCGCGGACCACGTCAACGAGCAGCACCACGTCTGGGTCTACATCGCCACCCTGCTCTCCGGCGTCATGGGCACCGCGCTGTCCTGGCAGCGCACCCGGCAGAACCGCAACCTGCTCCAGGCCCGTACGGTCGCCGAGACCCTGCAGCGCACGGTGCTGCGTCCGGTGCCCGAGCGGGCCGGCGGGCTGCGGGTGGCCGGCCTCTACCGCCCGGCCCAGGCCGACGTGCTGGTCGGCGGCGACCTGTACGAGGTCTGCGACACCCGCTTCGGCGTGCGGGTGCTGCTCGGCGACGTCCGGGGCAAGGGCCTGGGCGCGGTCCGCACCGTCGCCGACGTCCTCGGCGCGTTCCGGGCGGCCGCGTACGACACCCCCGGGCTGGTCGAACTCGCCGACCAGCTGGACCGCGCGGTGCTGCGCGACGCCGCCGACCGCGGCGACGACGAGCTGTTCGTCACCGCCGTCCTGCTCCAGTACCGGCCCGGCTCGGACTGCGTGGAGATCGTCAACCGCGGTCACACCACCCCGCTGCTCCTCGGCGGGGGCGGCATCACCCCGGTGTCCTGCGCCGACGAGCTCCCGCTCGGCCTCGGCCACCTCGGCCCCGCCGACGAGCGCAGCAAGGCGGTCGCCGTGGCGCTGCCCCCGGGCCACACCGTCCTGCTCTACACCGACGGCGTCAGCGAGGCCCGCGACACCGCCGGCGCCTTCTACCCGCTGGCCCCCCGCCTCGCCGCCCTCGGCACCACCGCCCCCGACCGGGTGGTCTCCTTCCTGGCCCAGGACGTCCACCGGTACGCCGGCCTGCTCGCCGACGACCTCGCCGTCCTCGCCCTCACTCCGGACGTCCCGTAGGCCCGGACCACTCCCAGAGGTTCGCGAACAGCTCCGCCTGCTCCCGGGCGTCGTCCAGGGCGTGGTGTGTATGAGGGAGGTCCGGCAGCAGCTCCGGCGGCATCGACCGCTTGCCGATCCCGGCGAACGGCACCCCGGCCCGCGCCGCGTACAGCGTCTTCAGATCCAGGCAGCCGGAGTGGCCGAACGGGCTGGAGCCGGTGAACCGCACCAGGTACCAGTAGAGGAACTGCCAGTCGTACACCGCCGGGTAGCCCACCATCACCGGCCGGTACCGCTGCCCGCCCGGCCCGCGCCGCACCCCCTCCACCCAGCGGCCGAACTCCCGCATCGCCGCCGCCGGATCGGCCCCGTCCGCCTGCAGCGCCGCCCGGTCCAGCCCCGACACCGCCAGCGCCTCCGGGACGTACTCCGCGCTGATCGGCCGCAGCTCCCGGTAGAACGCCGCCGCCCCCGCCGGCGGCCGCCGGAACCCCTCCCCGTCGTGCCGGCCGGCCACCACGGCCCCGAAGCTCAGCATCGAGTACGGCCCCGGGATCGGCCCGTCCGACTCCACGTCCACCGACACGTACACCGTCGGGGTGACCTTCTCCCTGTGTCCCATGGCCCCATCCAACTCGGCCCGGCAACCGCTTTTCCCGCCCTCGTCCTTCCCGTCGCCCGCTGTTCGCCGCCCGTCGCCCCGGTCACCCGGACGGGCCCGCCGGGATGCCCCCGGGCGCGGGAGTGCGCAGGCTGCTGGCAACGACCGGGCCCGACCGGGCCCGGGGCGGACACGCCCTGGCGCGCGGCACGGGAGGACGAGATCGACAGGACACGGACGGCGGACCACGCCGGGGGAGCGGGCGCGACGCTGCTCGCCCGCTGCGCCCTGCTGACGGTCGCGGGGGCCGTCGGGGTGCTGCTGTTCGCGCTGGGGGAGGGCGGGCTGCTGGTGCTCGCGGCCGGGCTGCTCGGACTGGTCGTCTGGGCCGCCGGCGTCTGGTGGTTCCTGGCCTACCGGGGCGCGGTCCGGCTGTTCGGGCTGCTCGTCGCGATCGCGGCGCCGGTCGCGGTGCTGGTGTTCTTCGCCCACCACCGGCTGTGGCTGACGGCCCTGCTCCTCGTCCTGGTCTGGGGCATCGCGCTGGCCCTCGCCCGTGCCGCGCTGCGCCGGGCCCGTCCGGAGCCGCCGATGCGCGGGCGTGCCGCGACCCGGCCGCTGCGACCGGTCCTGATCATGAACCCGAAGTCCGGCGGCGGGAAGGTCGGCCGCTTCGGGCTCGTCGAGCGGGCGGAGGGATTCGGCGCCCGGGTGGTCCTGCTCGACCCCGCCGCCCCCGCCGACGTCGCCGAGCTGGCCCGCACGGCCGTGGCCGAGGGCGCGGACCTGCTCGGCGTGGCGGGCGGCGACGGCACCCAGGCGCTGGTCGCGGCCGTCGCCGCCGAGCACGGCCTGCCGTTCCTGGTGATCTCCGCCGGCACCCGCAACCACTTCGCCATGGACCTCGGCCTCGACCGCGACGACCCCTCCCGCTGCCTGGACGCGCTGACCGACGGCGAGGAACTGCGGGTCGACCTCGGCGAGGTCGCGGGCCGGGCCTTCGTCAACACCGTCTCCTTCGGGGTGTACGCCGACGTCGTGGAGCGCCCCGAGTACCGCGACGCCAAGGCCGGCACCGCGCTCAGCCTGCTGCCGGACCTGCTGGTCGGCGAGGGCGTACGGCGGGTCGACGTGAGGGCCGACGCCACCGTGCTCACCGCCCAGCAGGCGCTGCTGGTCAGCAACAACCCGTACGGCTCGACCGACGACCTCGGCATCGGCGGCCGCCGACCCCGGATCGACAGCGGCCTCCTCGGTGTCCTCGGCATCCGGGTGGAGGGTGCGGCCCAGGCCGCCGACCTGGCCGTACGCGGCACGCAGTCCACCGGGCTGACCGCGCTGACCGCACGGCGGGTGGAGGTGACCGCGGAGGAGGACGAGATCCCGGTGGCGGTCGACGGCGAGACGCTGCGGATGCCCGTCCCGGTCGTGTGCACGCTGCGCCCGCGGGCCCTGCGGGTCCTGGTGCCGCGCGACCGCCCCGGCGTCCCCGCCCCCGTGCCGTCCGTGAACTGGCGCCGGCTGGCCGCCCTCGCGTTCGGCCGCTCCGACCCCGGCACCGGCGACAGCTCCGGTTCCGGCTCCGGTCACAGCTCCGACCACAGCTCCGACCCGACTGCGGAGGGGCCGACCCGTGACTGACCACCCGGACCACGACGCCACCCCTCCCGTCCCACCGCCCGTCCCGCCTCCCGCATCGCCGTCCGTACCGCCGTCCGTACTCACCGACCTGCGGGCGCTCGACGGAGCCGTCTACGCGGCCGTCGCCGCCACCTCCACCCCGACGCTCGACTCCGCGCTGCGCCGGCTCTCCAGGGCCGCCGACCACTCGAAGATCTCGTTGGCCGTCTCCGCCCTGCTCGCTCTGCGGCCCGGCCGCCCCCGACAGGCGGCGGTGGCCGGGGTCGGCGCGGTGGCGCTGGCCTCGGTGGCGGCGAACCTGGTCGGCAAACAGCTGGTCCACCGCCCCCGGCCCGACCGGGAGCTGGCGAGGGTGACCGTCGGCCGGCAGGTGGCGATGCCGGAGTCGGCCTCCTTCCCGTCCGGGCACACGGCCTCGGCGACGGCCTTCGCCACTGCCGTCGGCGTGCTGCTGCCACCGCTGGCGCTGCCGCTCGGCGCGCTGGCGACCGCGGTCGGCTACTCCCGGGTCCACACCGGCGTGCACTACCCGGGGGATGTCGCGGCGGGCGCGCTGCTCGGCTTCGCGGCCGCCGTGGCGTCCCTGGCCGTCGTCCGGACCGTGCCGCCGAGCCTCCCCGAGTGAGCGGGCCTCCGGGCCTGCACCGGGCAATTGAACGTGTGTGCGCTATCTTCTGCCGTGAGCATTTTCCCCCGGCAACGATCAGGTTCCTCGGGCCGCCGCAAGTCCGCCAAGGGCGGCCGACTCGCGGTCCTGGACGGATTGCGCATCCTGGCCGCGCTGATGGTGGTCTTCCACCACTACGTCGGCTACGGCGGCGGTACCAAGCCCGAGGACAGTGCCTGGGGCAAGCCGGTCGATCAGGTGTTCCACCGCGCCTCCTTTCTCGGCGCCTATCTGTGGACCGGCATCTGCCTGTTCTTCGTGATCAGCGGCTTCGTGATCTGCATGAGCAGCTGGGGCCGCCCGGTGGGCGACTTCGTCCGCTCCCGGGTCATCCGGCTCTACCCCGCGTACTGGTTCGCCGTCCTGCTCACCACCGCGGTCGTCACGGTGTGGCCGCTCGTGCGCCAGCCGCTCCCCTCGGAGCAGGTGCTCGCCAACCTGACGATGTTCCAGGAGGGCCTGGGCATCAAGGACGTCGACGCCGTCTACTGGACGCTCTGGATCGAGCTGCGCTTCTACCTGCTGTTCGCCATCGTGGTCTGGCGGGGCGTGACCTACCGGCGGATCGTGGCCTTCTGCTCGATCTGGACGGTCGCCGGCATCGTCGCGGCGAGCACCAAGTGGCCGGTGCTCGACTTCTTCGCGATG
Source organism: Kitasatospora sp. NPDC054768 (assembly GCF_053612025.1). NCBI lineage: Bacteria > Bacillati > Actinomycetota > Actinomycetes > Kitasatosporales > Streptomycetaceae > Kitasatospora > Kitasatospora sp. NPDC054768. Next base: position 20,342 of record NZ_JBSHBN010000034.1, on the reverse strand, counting down.
TCGCAGGTCTCCTCGTTCTTCGTCGCCGGCCTCGCGCTCTACCTGGTCCACCGGTACGGTCCCAACCTCATGCTCTTCGGCATCGTCGGCATCAGCTGGATCCTCTCGGTGCTCTACACCATCCAGCACCAGAAGGACGTGAACCCCTACCTCGGCCGCGTCGACCTGCCGACCTGGCCCGCCGTCCTGCTGACCAGCCTCTCCTACCTCGTCATGATCGTGGTCGCCCTGGGCTGGGGCTCCCGGATCCAGTGGCGCTGGCTCACCTTCGCCGGCGCCCTCACCTACCCCCTCTACCTCCTCCACGAGACCATGGGCTGGACCGCCCTGCGCGCCCTCCACGAGCGCGACGTCAAGCCCTGGACGGCGGTCGCCGTCGTCACCGCCGGCATGCTCGTCGCCTCCTGGCTGGCCCACCGCCTCATCGAGAAGCCCCTGACGCCCCGCCTCAAGACCGGCATGACCAGGAGCATCGACGAGCTCCGCGCCGCCGAACCCCTCCCCCCGCAGCCCGCCCCACCGCCGACCCGGGCCCCCGGTGCCCTGGAAACCGTCACCACCCCCTGGGCCACCGCCTTCACCCCCAGGGACACCCGCCCGCCGCAGCGGCACACCCCCGACTCCTACTGACCCACCCCACCCCCGCGGCTGAAAGCAGTACGCACCGGGCGGCCGGCCCGACCTCCGTCGGACCGCCCGCCCGGCGCGTGCTGTCAGCCCCGCAGCCCTCTACAGGTCGTAGTAGAGCTCGAACTCGTGCGGGTGGGGGCGGAGGGCGATCGGGGCGATCTCGTTGGTGCGCTTGTAGTCGATCCAGGTCTCGATGAGGTCCGGGGTGAAGACGTTGCCGGCGAGGAGGTACTCGTGGTCGGCTTCCAGGGCCTCCAGGACGGCGGGGAGGGAGGAGGGCACCTGGGGGACGTTGGCGTGCTCCTCGGGGGCCAGCTCGTAGAGGTCCTTGTCGACCGGCTCCAGCGGCTCGATCTTGTTGCGGATGCCGTCGAGGCCGGCCATCAGCATGGCGGCGAAGGCCAGGTAGGGGTTGGAGGCCGGGTCCGGCGCGCGGAACTCGATGCGCTTGGCCTTGGCGTTGGAGCCGGTGATCGGGATGCGGATCGCGGCGGAGCGGTTGCGCTGCGAGTAGACCAGGTTGACCGGCGCCTCGAAGCCCGGCACCAGGCGGTGGTAGGAGTTCACCGAGGGGTTGGTGAAGGCCAGCAGCGAGGGGGCGTGCCGCAGCAGCCCGCCGATGTAGTAGCGGGCGGTGTCGGAGAGCCCGGCGTAGCCCTGCTCGTCGTAGAAGAGCGGGGTGCCCTCGCTCCACAGCGACTGGTGGACGTGCATGCCCGAGCCGTTGTCGCCGAAGATCGGCTTCGGCATGAAGGTGGCGGTCTTGCCGTTCCGCCAGGCGACGTTCTTGATGATGTACTTGAACAGCATCAGGTCGTCGGCGGCGTGCAGCAGGGTGTTGAACTTGTAGTTGATCTCGGCCTGGCCGGCCGTGCCGACCTCGTGGTGCTGGCGCTCGACCTCCAGTCCGGCCTTGGCGAGCTCCAGCGACATCTCGGCGCGCAGGTCGGCGAAGTGGTCGACCGGCGGGACGGGGAAGTACCCGCCCTTGTACTTGACCTTGTAGCCGCGTACGTCGCCCTCGGCGGCGCCGCTGTTCCAGGCGCCGGCCTCCGAGTCGATGTGGTAGAAGGACGCGTTGGCGCTGGTGTCGAAGCGGACCGAGTCGAAGACGTAGAACTCGGCCTCGGGCCCGAAGAACGCGGTGTCGGCGATGCCGGAGGAGGCGAGGTAGGCCTCGGCCTTCCTGGCGACGTTGCGCGGGTCGCGGCTGTACGCCTCGCCGGTGACCGGGTCCTGGATGAAGAAGTTGATGTTGAGGTGCTTCTCGGCCCGGAAGGGGTCGAGGCGGGCCGTGGCGAGGTCCGGCACCAGGGCCATGTCGGACTCGTGGATGGCCTGGAAGCCGCGGATCGACGAGCCGTCGAACATCAGGATCTCGGACGGGTCGAAGGTCGCCGCAGGTACGGAGAAGTGCTGCAGGACGCCCGGCAGGTCACAGAAGCGGACGTCGACGAACTTCACGTCGTTGTCCTGGATGAACTGCTTCACTTCGGCGGCGTTGTTGAACATCCATCCTCCTCGGCGTGCGAATTGGGCTCACCATAGGAATGGGTCGTTTCCATTCGGTGACCCGCTCGTTTCCTAGATGTTAACCACGGCTGCCGGGCGGCTGGCAAAGACGTACGGGACGGTACAAATCACCCTGCCCGACTGGGCGTCCTCCCGCAAGTGGTCTGGACCACTTGGAAAGCGCCGGAACGACGATTCACCCGGTCGGGGGTGATGCCCCGACCGGAGGGGAGCCGGTGGCGGCGTACGCCGTCAGCCCGGTTAGTGTGGATTCGTGGACACCAGAGAAGCGTTGGGATCGTGGATCGACGGCCCCCGGGCGGCCGCCGAGAAGATGGGCGCCGACTTCGGCCACCGCGGCGAGCGCCTCGGGCTGCCCAAGGAGGGCCCCGGCTCGATCGCCGGCCCCGGCCGCCGGATCGGCGCCCTGTTCGTGGACGGCTGGCTGGTCGCCCTGATCTCGTACGGGCTGATCGCCCGAGGCGACCAGGCCGAGGCCAACCTGTGGACCAGCCCGCTGTTCTTCCTGGTCGCGGCCCTGCTGCTGGCCACCACCGGCACGACGGTCGGCAAGCGGCTGTTCGGCCTGCGGGTGGTCCGGCTGGACGGCAGCCGCGCGACCATCCCGCAGGTCCTGCTGCGCACCCTGCTGCTCTGCCTGGTGGTGCCGCCGCTGGTCTGGGACCGCGACACCCGCGGCCTGCACGACAAGGCGGTCGGCACCGTCGAGGTCCGGATCTAGCCTCCGGCCGGGATCCGGCCTCCGGCCCCGGCCCTGGTCGAGGCCAGGATGCACCCCCGACGCCGTACGAACGTCGGAACGGCCCCGCCGCGGAGCTTCCGCGGCGGGGCCGTTCTCGTGTCGTCAGGGGCGGGGGAGGATCAGCGGGCCTGGCCGCCCTTGGGCATCCGGGCGCCCTTCGGCATCGGACCCTTGGGGATCGGCGCCTTGGAGAGCAGGTCGCCCAGCGCGCGCAGGCGGTCGTTGGTCTCGGTGACCTGGGCGGCGGTGATGGCGCGGGGCAGGCGCATCAGGTGGATCTGGAGCTTCTTCAGCGGGATCTCGTCCTCGCCGTTGCCCACCACGATGTCGTGCACCGGCACGTCGCCGACCACGCGGGCCATCTTCTTCTTCTCGGAGGCCAGCAGCTGGCGGACCCGGTTCGGGTTGCCCTCGCCGATCAGCGCGATGCCGGCCCGGCCCACGGCGCGGTAGACCGCGTCCTGGTTACGGGTGACCGCCACCGGGGTGCTGTTGGAGCTCCAGCCGCGCCGGATGTTGTTCAGCACCGCGGCGACTGCCCCCGGCTGCCCCTCCATCTGACCGAACGCGGCCCGCTCGGCCCGGCGCCCGAAGACGATCGCCATGGCCAGCACGGCCACGATGAAGCCCAGGATGCCCAGGTAGACGGGATGCTCGATCGCGAAGCCGATGGCGAGGAACACGCCGAAGGTCAGCAGGCCGACGCCGGCGATGATCAGGCCGATCTTGGTGTCGACCTTCTTGGTCATGGTGTACGCCAGACGGATCTGCTTCAGTCGCCCGGGGTTCTCGGATGTTTCCCTCGCCATAACGCTCATGGTACGTGGCACGGGTACGGGATATCCAAGCCCGGGTACCCGTTCGCCCCAACCGTGACCCGTGTGCCCGTACGCCGTCGCACAGAGCGACGCCGGGGGGCCCTGTGACGTCGAAGCGTTATCGCCGATGGCGACGCCGATGCGTTACCGCCGGAGCACTACCGCCGACGCCGATGCGTCAGCGCCGGAGCACTACCGCCGGACCGGCCGCGGCTGTGCCGTCCGGGCCGCCGCGTCGTCGTGCCGGCGGTCCGCCGCGTACCGGCGGTTCTCGCACACCGCCGCCCACGCGTTGCGGCGGGCGTGCCGCTGGCCGGGAGCGAGCAGGACGCTCTCGGCGAACCGCAGCGCCACCCCCACCGACCGGATCCGCATCTGAACCCGCATGCCGAACAGCTCCTCTCGTGGCTGAGAAGAATCGAACGCTCACCAGGCGTCCAGAGTCCCCACCCCGTGTTACCAGCCCGTGACCAGCCAGTCAAAGCGTGGTGAAAACCGGAAGGGCGGAGCCGAAGCTCCGCCCTTCCCGTGGCTCGAACCGATCGGTGGACCGGGAGGCCGCCGTCGGACCGCCGTCACACGCGTGATCGGACCGCGATCAGACCGCGGCCTGCGCGCGCCGCTCCAGCGCCTGCCGGTACAGCCGGCCGGCCCGGTACGACGAACGCACCAGCGGGCCCGACATGACGCCGGCGAAGCCCAGCTCCTCGGCCTCCTCCTGGAGCTCGACGAACTCCTGCGGCTTCACCCAGCGCTCGACCGGGTGGTGGCGCAGCGAGGGGCGCAGGTACTGGGTGATGGTGATCAGCTCGCAGCCGGCGCCGACCAGGTCGGCCAGCGCCTGGCTGACCTCCTCGCGGGTCTCGCCCATGCCCAGGATCAGGTTGGACTTGGTCACCAGTCCGGCCGCACGCGCCTGGGTGATGACGTCCAGCGAGCGCTCGTAGCGGAACGCCGGGCGGATCCGCTTGAAGATCCGCGGCACCGTCTCGACGTTGTGCGCGAGCACCTCGGGGCGGGAGGAGAAGACCTCGGCCAGCTGCTCGGGCACCGCGTTGAAGTCGGGGATGAGCAGCTCGACGCCGGTGCGGCCGGCCGCGCGGGCGGCGGTCATCGCGTGCACCTGGCGCACGGTCTCGGCGTACAGCCAGGCGCCGCCGTCCTCCAGGTCGTCACGGGCGACGCCGGTGATGGTGGCGTAGTTGAGGTCCATCGTGACGATGGACTCGGCGACCCGGCGCGGCTCGTCGCGGTCGAACTCGGCGGGCTTGCCGGTGTCGATCTGGCAGAAGTCGCAGCGGCGGGTGCACTGGTCACCGCCGATGAGGAAGGTCGCCTCGCGGTCCTCCCAGCACTCGAAGATGTTGGGGCAGCCGGCCTCCTGGCAGACCGTGTGCAGCCCCTCCTTCTTCACCAGCGACTGGAGGGCGTTGTACTCCGGGCCCATCTTCGCGCGGGTCTTGATCCACTCGGGCTTCCGCTCGATGGGGGTCTCGCTGTTGCGGACCTCCAGGCGGAGCAGCTTCCTGCCGTCGGGCGCGACAGCGGACACGTGCGACTCCTAGAACTAGACGGGGTACCCCCAGGGTACGCCTGTGGTTGTACGGCCTTCGCCGGGCCTGCCGCCCTGCAATCGCAGGGCAACATGGCTACCGGTCGGTAGATTCCCAGCGGCCGCCGGCAGTTTCGGCGGCCGTCGGCGGAAGGTGCGTCGGCGCTGCCGGGCGGGTCAGTGGCCGAGGACCGGTTCCGGCAGCTCGGCGAGGACGTCCGCCAGGTGCCGTTCGACCACCGGCGCGGCCTCGGCGGCGGACAGTCCGCGCTGCAGCTCGCCGGTGAGCGAGGCGACGCCCGCGTCCCTGATGCCGCACGGCACGATCTTGTCGAACCAGGTCATGTCCGGGTCGCAGTTGAGCGCGAAGCCGTGCATGGTCACCCCGCGGGCGACCCGCACGCCGATCGCGGCGAGCTTGCGGTCGTCACCGCGCTGGCCGGCGTTGGAGGGCGCGTACTCGGGGCCGGCCAGGCGCGGGTCGATGCCCAGCGGCAGGCCCATCCGCAGGGTCAGCCTGCCGATGTCCACCACCTGCGCCGGATCCACCACGGCGTCCGGGATGGACTCGCCCAGCACCCAGACGCCGCTGCGGCCCTCGACCCGGGTGGACCCGATGCCGAACTCGCCGGCGGTGCGGATCAGCGCCTCCTCCAGCCGGCGGACGTAGGCGATGACGTCGATCGGGTCGGGCAGCTTGACGATCGGGTAGCCGACCAGCTGGCCGGGGCCGTGCCAGGTGATCTCGCCGCCCCGGTTGACCTCGACCACCGGGGTGCCGTCCAGCGGCAGGTCGGCGGGGTTGGTGCGCTTGCCCATGGTGTACACCGACTGGTGCTCCAGGAGCAGCACGGTGTCGGGGATCTCGTCCGCGACCCGCAGCGCGTGCAGCCGCTGCTGCTCCTCCCAGGCCTCCTGGTAGGGCACGGTGCGCTCACCTATGCCCATGCGAACAAAACGCACGTTCTCGCTCACCGTTGCCGCTCCTTGCCGGGCGTTCGAGACCAACCTCGCCACTGTACGCCCAGCCCGGTCGAACCCCCTCGGCCGCCCATGAGCAGCGGTCCTGCCGGGTCCGGCCGTCCTGCCGGGGTCAGTTGCCCCGCCCCCGGGCAGCGGTCCGGCCCGGGGGCGGCAGCCCGGCCCGGGAGCGGCAGCCCGGCCCGGGAGCGGCAGCCCTCCCCGGGCGAGCCGTCGGCCTGTTCGGGCTCAGCCGCCCGCGAGCAGCTGCAGCCGCAGCGCGAGCTGGAGCTCCAGCGACCGCTCCGGCTGGTTCCAGTCCCGTCCGAGCAGCGCCTCGACCCGGTCCAGCCGCTGGACCACGGTGTTCACGTGGACGTGCAGCTCATCCTTGGCCCGGGTCAGGCTGCCGCCGCAGTCGAAGTAGGTGCGCAGGGTGCGGACCAGCTCGGTGCCGCGCCGGGCGTCGTACGCCAGGAGCGGGCCGAGCGTCGAGCCGACGAAGCCGTCCACGTCGTGGCCGTCGCCGAGCAGCACGCCGAGGAAGCCGAGCGCCCGGGCCGAGGCGCCCTCCCCGGCGCGGCCGAGCACCCGCAGCGCCCGGAGGCAGCGCACGCCCTCGCCGTAGGACGCGGCCAGCGCGGACGGCCCGGCGGCCGGCCGGCCGGCGCCGACGGTGACCGGGAACCCGGCCAGCCGGGCCAGCCGTTCGGCGGCCTGCCGGGCGGTCTCCTCGGGGTCGTCGGTGCTGCCGCTCTCGACGGGCGCCAGCAGTACCACCGTCTCGGCGTGCTCGGCGCTGACGCCCCGGGAGCCGAACAGGTAGCGCCGGGCCGCACCGGCCAGCCGTGCCCGGTCGTCGGCCTTCCCGTCGGCGGGCTCCGCGACCAGCACGAGGTGCGGCCGGGCGAGGTCGACGCCGAGCCGGCGGCCGCGCGCGGTGAGCCCGCCCGGGTCCCGTTCGGGGGCGGTCAGCAGGTCGGTGAGCAGTTCGCCGCGGACCCGGTTCTCGGTCTCGGCGACCGAGCGGCGCAGCAGCAGGAGCAGCGCGGTGACCACGCTGGCCCGCTCGAACAGCCGCCGGTCGGCGTCGTCGAGGTCGGGCCGGCCACGCAGCACCATGGTGCCGAGCGCGTCGTGTCCGGCCAGCACCGCGCAGACCCACTGCTCGCCGTGCCGTACGGACCGGCCCTCGGCGCGGGAGGCGGCGACCGCCTCGGCCAGTTCGGCGGCGGGTGCGGAGCGTCCGGCCAGCGGTTCGCCCTCGGCGTCCAGGACCGCTATCTCCCCGCCCAGCAGGGCGGCCACGGCGGCGGCGACGTCCGGCACCTCGGCGCCGCGCAGCACCAGGTCGGTGAGCCGGTCGTGCGCCTGCTCGGCGCGCTGCACGGCGGAGGAGTGGGCCCGGACCAGCTCGTTGGCGGCGTTCAGCTCGGCGAGCGCGGCCCGGGTGTCGGCCAGTGACTTGGCGGTGTCCAGGGCGATCGCGGCGTGCGCGGCCAGCGAGCAGAGCAGCGCGACCTCGTCGGGGGAGAAGGCGCGCGGCGTGCGGTCGGCGGCGAAGAGGACACCGATGACCTGACCGCCGAGCAGCAGCGGCACCCCGATGATCGCCACCAGGCCCTCGTCCAGCACACCGGCGTCGATCGTGCCGGTGTGGTGGAAGCGTTCGTCGGTGCGGTAGTCGGGGGTGGCGTACGGGCGGGCGGTCTGGGCGACCAGCCCGCCCAGGCCGTCGCCGAGGCTGAGCCGCAGGGTCTGGAACAGGACGGAGACCGAGCCGTCGGTGACCCGCATGTAGGTGTCGCCGGCGCCCTCGTCCGGCAGGGTCAGGTACGCGGTGTCGGTGCCGAGCAGCATCCGGGCCCGGCGGACGATCGCCTGGAGCACGGTGTCCAGGTCCCGGGAGGCGGCGAGGTCCCCGGCGGTGTCGAACAGGGCTGTCAACTCGGCTTCGCGCCGCCGGTGTTGACGCAGGGTGCGGTGGACGCGCAGGGCCTGCCAGGTGGCGTCGTCGATCTCGGCGAGGACGGCGGCCGGCGCCCCGCGGCGGCGGGCGTCGGCCAGCACGTCGGCGAAGTCCTCGGTGGCGGCTCCGGAGGCGAGCAGGTCGAGCAGCCGCCGCAGCGCGGGCGCGGCGCTTTCGTGAGGGTGGTTCATGGTGCGTGCTGCCAATCGGCGTCGGTTCCGTCGGTTCCGAGAAACCGTGATCGTATCGGCTCGCTCCTCAGGCGACGGCGGGCTTTTCGGCCGATGCGGCGTCCGGCTCCCGGCCGTCCCGGCCGTCCCGGTTGTCCCGTCCCTCGACGTCCATGAGGTCCTGACCCCTGGTCTCCCGGCCGCACAGCACCGCCAGCACGGTGATCGCCGCCGCGATGGCGACGTACACCGCGATGGGCGTGGAGCTGCCGTAGTCCTTGAGCAGCGCGGTGGCGATCAGCGGCGCCGGGGCGCCGGCCGCCACCGAGGAGAACTGGGCGCCGATCGAGGCGCCCGAGTACCGCATCCGGGTCGCGAACAGCTCGGAGAAGAAGGCCGCCTGGGGCGCGTACATGGCGCTGTGGAAGACCAGGCCGACGGTCACGGCGGTGACCAGCGAGCCGAAGGACTTCGTGTCGACCATCCCGAAGAACACGAAGGCCCAGGCGCCCACCCCGACCGCGCCCACCAGGTACACCGGCCTGCGCCCGACCCGGTCGGACAGCGCGCCGAACAGCGGGATCAGCGTGAACTGGATCGCGGAGGCGATCAGGACGGCGTTCAGCGCGGTCTGCTTGGAGAAGTGGGCGTGGGTGACGGCGTAGGTGAGCACGAACGTGGTCATCACGTAGTAGGAGATGTTCTCCGCCATCCGCGCGCCCATGGCCACCAGCACCTCCCGCCAGTGGTCGCGCAACACCTCCACCAGCGGCAGCCGTTCGGCCGTGCTCCGCTCCTCCTGGCGCTTGTGCTGCGCCGCCAGCGCCTCCTTGAACAGCGGCGACTCGTCCACCGCGAGCCGGATCCACATCCCGACCACGACCAGCACAGCCGACAGCAGGAACGGCACCCGCCAGCCCCACGCCAGGAACGCCGCGTCCGACTGCACCGCCGTCATCAGCGACAGCACCCCGGCCGCCAGCAGGTTCCCGGCCGGCGCCCCGCCCTGCGGCCAGGACGCCCAGAACCCCCGCCGCCGCTGGTCCCCGTGCTCCGACACCAGCAGCACGGCGCCACCCCACTCGCCGCCGAGCGCGAAGCCCTGCACCAGCCGCAGCACCGTCAGCAGCACCGGCGCCGCGACCCCGATCGAGTCGTACGTCGGCAGCAGCCCGATCGCCGTGGTCGACCCGCCCATCAGCAGCAGGCTCACCACCAGCAGCTTCTTCCGTCCCACCCGGTCCCCGAAGTGACCGAACACCAGCGCCCCGAGCGGCCGTGCCGCGAACCCGATCGCGTAGGTCAGGAAGGACAGCAGCGTCCCGGTCAGCGGATCGCTGTGCGGGAAGAACAGCTTCCCGAACACCAGCGCCGCCGCCGTTCCGTACAAGAAGTAGTCGTACCACTCGATGGTCGTGCCGATCAGGCTCGCAGCCACCACTCTCGGGAGTGAACTGCTCGCCGCCGTACCTCGTGCGGAGGTGCTCATGGCCACCACTTCCAGAACCAGGGGGGAGACGATGTCGCCACAAGGTAGGAAGCACCCGACCCCGGGACTATGTGGACGGCCCACACAGTCCCGGGGTCGAATGTGCCTTCCTGCCCTATGAGAGGGGAGGCCTGATCGCCGGGCGCTCCCCGCTCAGTGGGCGGTCCAGCCGCCGTCGACGGGGAGGCTGGCGCCGGTGATGTAGGAGGCGGTGGGGGAGCAGAGCCAGAGGGCGAGTTGGGCGACCTCCTCGGGTTCGATGAGGCGCTTCACGGCGGTGCGGTCGAGCATGATCCGCTCGACCACCTCGTCCTCGGGGATGCCGTGGGCGAGCGCCTGGGCGGCGATCTGCTTCTCCACCAGGGGAGTCCGGACGTAGCCCGGGTTGATGCAGTTGCTGGTGACGCCGTACGGCGCGCCCTCCAGGGCGACGGTCTTGCTGAGGCCCTCCAGCGCGTGCTTCGCGGTGACGTACGCGGACTTGAAGGCGCTGGCGCGCAGGCCGTGGACGGAGGAGACGTTGACGACCCGGCCCCACTCCTGCTCGTACATGTGGGGCAGGGTGCGGCGCAGGATGCGGAACGGGGCCTCGACCATGACGCGCTGGATGAGCGTGAAGCGGTCGGGCGGGAACTCGTGCACGGGCGCGACGTGTTGGAGGCCGGCGTTGTTGACGACGATGTCGGCGTCGTCCGGCAGGGCGTCCACGGCCCCGGGGTCGGCGAGGTCGGCGACGATCGCGCGGCCGCCGATCCGCTCGGCGAGTTCCTCGGCCGGGCCGGCCGCGAGGTCGACGACGTAGACCCGGGCGCCGGCCTCGGCGAAGGCCTCGGCGCAGGCCCGGCCGATGCCCGAGGCGGCCCCGGTGACCATGGCCGTGCGGCCGGCGAGCGGGCGGGCAGTAGAGGTGTCCATGGCCGAGAACGGTAGGAATCCGGCGGCCCCGCTCCCATGTGGCGGAACGCCACAGCAGTCCGCTGAGCTGTGGTGTCGTTCGCCATGACACCGGAGCGGGGTCCGAACGGCGGATCGACCCTCGGAGAGGCCCTCGGGGAAGCCCCCGGAACGGCCGGTGGTTCGACCCCGGACGACCAAACCCGAGAGGGCCCCGCTTCCCCACAATGGGCGCGGTTGCTTCACCCGTTCGGTGGATTGCTCGGTCAGATCCACCCATAGCGCCCGAATGCTCGCTACATTCACGCCGATTCCCGACAGGGGGCGCCGCCCCGGGCCGCCGAAGTGCTGGTGAGGCCCGGTGCGACGTCCGAGAGGTGTTGACAGACATGCCCCAACGGCCTGCAACCGACAGCCCGGCGTACGGACCGCTCGACCCGCTCGGCCAGCACCGAGGGACGGTCGGCCGGACCCTTCCGGACGCCCCCGACGCCCTGACTGCCGACACGCTGACCGCCGACGCCCCGGACGCCGACGACCGGCGGCTGCCGGTGCAGGCCACACCCGACCGGCACGAGAACCCCGCCGCGCCCGTGCCCGGCCCTCCCCGCGGCCCCGGCCACTCCGGCCCGGCCCCGCAGAACGGCCAGCTCGCGGCGCTGATCGAGGAGGCCGGCTTCTCGCACGCGGGCCTCGCCCGCCGGGTCGACCAGCTCGGCCTGGAGCACGGCCTGGACCTGCGCTACGACAAGACCTCGGTCACCCGCTGGCTGCGCGGCCAGCAGCCGCGCGGGGCCACCCCGGCGCTGATCGCCGAGGTCTTCACCCGCCGCCTCGGCCGCCGCCTCACCGCCCAGGACCTCGGCCTGGACGCCTGCGCCCCGGTCTACGCCGGCCTGGAGTTCGCCGAGACGCCGCAGGAGGCGGTGGACATCGTGGCGAGCATGTGGCGCAAGGACAACGGCCCGCAGTCCGAGCTGCGCCGGATCGCCTTCACCCCGGCCGGCCTGGTCGTCCCCAGCCGGGACTGGCTGATCGGCCGCACCGACGAGCGGGTCGCCCGGGACGGCTCCACCCTGACCCGCTCGGACGCCGCCGCCGGCCCGCCGTCCGGCAGCGCCACCTCCGCGGCCATCACCGGCGCCCCGGCGCCGGGCGCGCCCGGCGCGTCCCCCGGAAGCCCGGCGCGCGGCCCCGCCCCCGGCGTCCCCGGGGCCCCCACCGCCCGCAGCACGGCCGGGACCACCGGCACCGCCCCCACCATCGGCCGGGTGCCGATCCAGAGCCGCCGGCCGCCGGTCGCCGTCGAACCGCCGTACACCGACCCGGCCCGCGAGTCCCGCCCCACCCTGCGGGTCGGCCGCGGCGACATCGCCGCCATCCGCGCCGTCGGCGACCTCTTCCGCGCGCTCGACCACGCCTACGGCGGCGGCCACGCCCGCCAGGCGCTGGTCCGCTACCTGGAGAGCGAGGCCGAGCCGATGCTGCGCGGCCGCTACGGGGAACAGATCGGCCGGGCCCTGTTCGGCGCGGTCGCCGACCTCACCAGGCTGGCCGGCTGGACGTCCTTCGACATCGCCGCGCACGGCCTCGCCCAGCGCTACTTCGTCCAGGCGCTGCGCCTCTCCCAGGCCGCCGGGGACCGCGCGCTCGGCGGCTACGTGCTGGTGACGATGAGCCAGCAGGCCGTCCACCTGGGCCACGGCCGGGAGGCGGTCCAGCTCGCCCGGGTCGCCCAGCAGGGCGTGGGCACCGCCGTGCCGCCGGTCGTCCAGTCGCTGATGCACGCCGCCGAGGCGCGCGGGCACGGGCTGCTGGGTGACGTCCGGTCCTGCACCACCGCCCTGGTGCGCGCCGAGCGCTCCCTGGCGGCGGCCCGGACGGGCGACGAACTGCCCTCCTGGGCGCGGTACTTCGACGAGGCCCAGCTCTCCGACGAGTTCGCCCACTGCTACCGCGACCTCCAGCAGTGGCGGACGGCCGCGCAGCACGCCGAGAAGTCGCTGCGGCTGCGTTCGCCCGCCTACGCCCGCAGCCGGATCTTCTGCCGTCTGGTGCTGGCCACCGCCCGGCTCGGCATGGGGGACCTCGACGAGGCCTGCACCATGGCCACCGACGCGCTGCGGGCGGCGGGGGAGATGCGCTCGGCCCGCTCGCTGGAGTACGTCCGGGACTTCCACCGCCGCCTCACCCCCTACCGCGGCAGCCCGGTGGCCCGCGCCTTCGAGGAGACGGCCCGGCAGGCGGGGGTGATCTGACCGAAGGACGGGTGGGGCCCGCCCCACGCACCCGGCGCACGGAGATCCGGGCCCAGCGGCCCCGGCCCGGACCTCCGGCCGTTCCGCGGCGGCCGTCACCGGCGCGGAGCGGCCCGCGGACGGCCGGGAACGGCCGGGAACGGCGGCAGGAACACGGGCACCGGCCACGCGGTGCCCGCCGTTCCGGCAGGGCGCCGCGACGCCCGCCGGGGCCGTGGAGGCTGCCGCTGGCGCTCGCCCTGCCCGCGCCATGGCCGGGGGGCGGGCGGGGGCGGGGGCGGGCGCGGGTGTGGGTGCGGGCGAGGACG